>NZ_JBQYLP010000026.1:65791-86857 GCF_052683555.1 Burkholderia sp. BC1 | reverse complement strand
TGGCTACGTTCAGACTTTACCGTACTGGTCAGGCTTAAACATACAAGCGCGCCGCGCGCGCCGCTTTCGCCGCGCCGACGGACATGCTGAAATACCGTCGGCGACCGGGCGCGGCCGCGAGCTCAACCTCTTTCGGGCGCGGCCGGCCGGCCGCGCCTTTTACGTCAAACCGGAGTCAGTCGTGAGTTCTCAAATCGTCATCGTCGGCGGTGGCGTGATCGGCAGCTCGATCGCCTACTTTCTGCGCGCCACCGATCCGACGGTCGCCGTGACCGTCATCGAGCGCGATCCGTCGTACGCGAAGTCGTCGTCGGCGCTGTCGGCCGCCTCGATCCGTCAGCAGTTTTCGACGCCGCTGTCGATCGAGATGTCGCTGTTCGGGATCGAGTTTCTGCGCACGCTCGGCGAGCGGCTCGAAGTGGACGGCAACCGGCCGTCGATCGACCTGCACGAAGGCGGCTACCTGTTTCTCGCGACGCCGGCCGGCGATGCGACGCTGCGCGAGAACCATGCGCTGCAGACGCGCCTCGGCGCCGATATCCGGCTGATGGACCGCGACGCGTTGCGCGCGAAATTCCCCTGGCTGAACGTCGACGATCTCGTGTCGGGCTCGTACGGCGCCAGCGGCGAAGGCTGGTTCGACGGCTACGGGCTCGTCCAGGCGCTGCGCAAGAAGGCGCAGGCGCTCGGCGCGCGCTATGTCGCGTCCGACGTGACGGACGTCGTGCGTGACGGCCGCAGGATCACGCACGTCGTCACGAAGGACGGCGAGCGCTACGCGTGCGACACGCTGGTCAATGCGGCCGGCGCGTGGACGCGTGCGCTGTCCGCGATGATGGGGATCGACATCCCAGTGTACGCGCGGCGCCGCAGCATCTTCAACGTATCGTCGCCGGCGAAGCTTGCCGACTGCCCGCTGCTGATCGATCCGACCGGCGTGTATTTCCGGCCGGAAGGGCGCACGTATATCTGCGGCACGTCGCCGAGCGCGGACAACGATCCGGACGATCTGCCGCTCGACGAGGTCGATCACGCGCTGTTCGACGATGTGATCTGGCCGACGCTGGCGCATCGCGTGCCCGAGTTCGAGGCGTTGCGCGTCGAGAACTGCTGGTCCGGCTATTACGAATACAACGTCTTCGATCACAACGCGATCATCGGCTATCACCCGGATCTGGACAACGTCGTGTTCGCGAACGGCTACAGCGGCCACGGCCTGCAGCAGGGGCCGGCGACCGGCCGCGGCGTCAGCGAACTGATTCTCGGCGGCCGCTATGCGACGCTCGACCTGTCGCCGCTCGGCTGGTCGCGCGTGCTCGAAAACCGGCCGATCGTCGAAAAGAACGTCGTGTAGCGCGGCGGGAACGCCCGGTGTGGCGGGCGGGATTCTCCTTGCTTCTACCCATTGGCCCGACTGTGTCGGGCTTTTTTTCTGTGGGTGCGCGGGGAGTGGGGCGCGGGGAGGCGGTGGGCGACGTTCGCCGCTGTCGTTCCGCTATTCGACGGCCGCCGGCGCACAGCCGAGCTCGGACGCCAGCTCGTCGAGCTCGAGACAGTGCGTGCGATCGTGATCGAGCAGTTCGCGCACGAGCTCGTCGAGGGTCATGCGGCGCACGCCGTCGCGCAGCCCGCAGCGCGCGAGTTCGTCGGGCGGGAGCTTGCTCAGTGCGGCGCAAAGCCGCTTGCGCGAGCGCGCGAATGCCGCCTGCGCGTCGCGCAGATCCTGTTCGAGATAGTTGAGCCGTTCCGCGAGCGCCGTGCCGTCCACCGACTCGAGAACCGGTAACGCGGTCGTTCGGACCGCGTCGATTCTTCGCGCGAACACGACGTCCAGATCGCGCAGATGGCACACGTGCTCGACAAGAGCGAAGCCGGTGCCGTCCGGTCGCGTCGTCCATTGCGCGGCCGGGAACCGCGCGACGCATTCGGCCAGCGTGTCCGGCATGCGCGCGAGTGCCTCGACCACCTTGTCGAACGACAACGCGATCGGCCGCGGGCTGAACACCGCGCCGTACGTGAATAGCGGCCCGCCGATCCGACCGCGTGCCTGGACCAGTTCATGACCGTGACGCCGCATCACGTCGGCGACCATCGCGCCGCAGAACTGCCGCGCCGTCGTATCCGCTTCGATTTCGGGAAATTTCTGCGCGACCTCGTCGGCGATCGCGGCGATGGCCGCGACGCCGGCGCGGGACAGCGCCGCGAACTCGATATAACGCGTCGGCGAGTCGATCAGTGCCTCCAGTTGCGTGCCGACGGGGGTCGCCCGAAAGCGGTCGAAGCGTGAGTGCATGGCGGTAAGGTATCGAAACGTAACGTTTCAAAACGATACGTTAAAGTTCTGAAGCCGTCAACCGCGCGAGCGGTTCGCATCGGACCGCTGCGGCGTTCGCGACAGGCCGCCGGTTGTCCGCCGGAGAGGCGCCGCCTGCGCGAAAGGACGATTCACGTATCGCAATACAGGCGCCGCCACCCGCTCCGCCCCCATTCCGCCAACCCCCGCAACGACCCATTGCGCCCGACGCCGTTTCCGACGGCTTTCAACTCTTATATAAGACATAAGACATTTGACGCTCCCCATCATTGCGATTAGAATCGGCGTCGATGCAGTGCCCGGAACAGCCTCGGAGCGCCTGAAAAGCCTTCCCCTGAAACGCAACATCAGCAGGTCCCCCCATGCTTGAAAACTTTCGTGCTCACGTGGCCGCCCGCGCCGCGCTCGGTATTCCCCCCCTGCCGCTGACGGCCCAGCAAACCGCCGAACTGGTGGAACTGCTGACGAACCCGCCGGCCGGCGAAGAGCAGACGCTGCTCGATCTGATCACCCATCGCGTGCCGGCAGGCGTCGACGAAGCGGCGCGCGTGAAGGCCGGCTTCCTCGCGGCCGTCGCGAAGGGCGAGACCGCTTGCCCGCTGATCTCGCGTGCGCGTGCGACCGAACTGCTCGGCACGATGCTCGGCGGCTACAACATTCAGCCGCTGATCGAGCTGCTGTCCGACGCCGAAGTCGGCGCGGTCGCCGCCGATGCCCTGAAGAAAACGCTGCTGATGTTCGACCAGTTCCACGACGTGAAGGAACTCGCCGACAAGGGCAACGCGAACGCGAAGGCCGTGATGCAGAGCTGGGCCGACGCCGAATGGTTCACGAGCCGTCCGGAAGTGCCGGAAAGCCTCACGGTCACCGTGTTCAAGGTGCCGGGCGAAACCAACACCGACGATCTGTCGCCGGCGCCGGACGCCACCACGCGCCCGGACATCCCGCTGCACGCGCTCGCGATGCTGAAGAACGCGCGTCCCGGCATCACGCCGGAAGAAGACGGCAAGCGCGGCCCGGTCAAATTCATCGAATCGCTGAAGGAAAAGGGCCATCTCGTCGCGTACGTCGGCGACGTGGTCGGCACGGGTTCGTCGCGCAAGTCGGCCACCAACTCGGTGCTGTGGTTCACCGGCCAGGACATTCCGTACGTGCCGAACAAGCGCTTCGGCGGCGTGTGCCTCGGCGGCAAGATCGCGCCGATCTTCTACAACACGATGGAAGACGCCGGCGCGCTGCCGATCGAGCTCGACGTGTCGAAGATGGAAATGGGCGACGTCATCGAGCTGCGTCCGTACGAAGGCAAGGCGCTGAAGAACGGCGAAGTGATCGCCGAATTCCAGGTCAAGTCCGACGTGCTGTTCGATGAAGTGCGCGCAGGCGGCCGCATTCCGCTGATCATCGGCCGCGGCCTCACGGCGAAGGCGCGCGAAGCGCTCGGTCTGCCGCCGTCGACGCTGTTCCGTCTGCCGCATCAGCCGGCCGACAGCGGCAAGGGCTTCACGCTCGCGCAGAAGATGGTCGGCCGCGCATGCGGTCTGCCGGAAGGCAAGGGCGTGCGTCCGGGCACGTACTGCGAACCGAAGATGACCTCGGTCGGCTCGCAGGACACGACGGGCCCGATGACGCGCGACGAGCTGAAGGATCTCGCGTGCCTCGGCTTCTCGGCCGATCTCGTGATGCAGTCGTTCTGCCACACGGCCGCCTATCCGAAGCCGGTCGACGTGAAGACGCACCAGACGCTGCCGAACTTCATCAGCACGCGCGGCGGCATCTCGCTGCGCCCGGGCGACGGCGTGATCCACTCGTGGCTGAACCGCATGCTGCTGCCCGACACCGTCGGCACCGGCGGCGACTCGCACACGCGCTTCCCGATCGGCATCAGCTTCCCGGCAGGTTCGGGCCTCGTCGCGTTCGCGGCGGCCACCGGCACGATGCCGCTCGACATGCCGGAATCGGTGCTGGTCCGCTTCAAGGGCAAGATGCAGCCGGGCGTGACGCTGCGCGATCTGGTCAACGCGATTCCGCTGTATGCGATCAAGCAGGGCATGCTGACGGTCGCGAAGCAGGGCAAGAAGAACATCTTCTCGGGCCGCATTCTCGAGATCGAAGGCCTGCCGGACCTGAAGGTCGAACAGGCGTTCGAACTGTCGGATGCGTCGGCCGAGCGTTCGGCGGCCGGTTGCACGGTGCGTCTGAACAAGGAACCGATCATCGAGTACCTGAACAGCAACATCACGCTGCTGAAGTGGATGATCGCGCAGGGCTATCAGGATGCGCGCAGCCTGCAGCGCCGGATCGCGGCGATGGAGCAGTGGCTCGCCGATCCGAAGCTGCTCGAGCCGGACGCGGACGCCGAATACGCCGCCGTGATCGAGATCGACCTCGCGGACATCCACGAGCCGATCGTCGCCTGCCCGAACGATCCGGACGACGTGAAGACGCTGTCCGACGTCGCCGGCGCGAAGATCGACGAAGTGTTCATCGGTTCGTGCATGACCAACATCGGCCACTTCCGTGCGGCATCGAAGCTGCTCGAAGGCAAGCGCGACATTCCGGTCAAGCTGTGGGTCGCACCGCCGACCAAGATGGACCAGAAGCAGCTGACCGAGGAAGGTCACTACGGCGTGTTCGGCACGGCCGGCGCGCGCACCGAAATGCCGGGCTGCTCGCTCTGCATGGGCAACCAGGCGCAGGTGCGCGAAGGCGCGACGGTCATGTCGACGTCGACTCGCAACTTCCCGAACCGTCTCGGCAAGAACACGAACGTGTATCTCGGCTCGGCGGAACTGGCGGCGATCTGCTCGCGACTCGGCCGGATCCCGACGAAGGAGGAGTACATGGCCGACATCGGCGTGATCAACGCGAACGGCGACAAGATCTACAAGTACATGAACTTCGACCAGATCGAAGACTTCAAGGAAGTCGCCGACACCGTGCAGGTCTAAGCACGCAGTCGGGCTGCGGCGATGCAGGTTCGCCGCAGCGTCCGCGACAGGGCGCCGCCAGGGAAACCGGGCGGCGCCTTCTTTTTTGCGAGGCGTCGACGGAATGCCGTGTCGCCGCGCGGGGCGCGGAAGGCGCGCGGCAGCGCAGATCCACCGACGCGGATCGCGAAGCGCTTCGACGATCGACGGCAGCGCCCGCGGCCGCACCGCGTTTCCGAACGCAGCGCCACAGCGCCACCGCGACGTGATGACCAAAGCGCAAGACCTAGTGCATAGATATCGTTTGCGGCGGCCTTAATGACTGTCGACAATCGTGGCTCGAATTCGCCGTCCGCGGCGCGCGCCGCGCCGGCCGGCCCGCGGCGGCCATCCCGGCCGTTCGCCGCCATTGAGCCCACGACGACATGTACGCGTTCACTCCCTCGTTTCAGCATCCCGCCGGCTCGCCGATTCGCGAGCTGTTCAAGTATCTCGCCGAGCCGGGGATGATCTCCTTCGCGGGCGGCTATCCGGCCAGCGACCTGTTCGATACGGACGGCCTCGCCGCGGCCGCCGCACGTGCGTATGCGCAGCCGGTGCGCTGCCTGCAGTACGGGCCGACCGACGGGCTCGCCGAACTCAAGCAGCAGCTGATCGCACTGATGGCGCGGCGCGGTGTCGCCTGCACGCCGGCCGAATTGCTCGTCACGACCGGCTCGCAGCAGGGGCTCGACCTGCTGCTGCGCGTGCTGGTGTCGCCGGGCGACGTCGTGCTGACCGAACAGCCGGCCTATCCGGCGACGCTGCAGGCCATGCGTCTGCAGCAGGCGCATATCGTCACGATTCCGGTCGACGGTGCAGGCGTCGAAGTCGACCGGCTCGCGGCGCGGCTCGCCGACGGCACGATCGCGCAGCCGAAGCTGCTCTATACGGTGCCGACCTTCGCGAATCCGACGGGCGCGACGCTCACGCGCGAGCGTCGCCTGAAGCTGCTGCGCCTCGCCGTGCAGTACCGGTTCCTGATCGTCGAAGACGACCCGTACGGCGACCTGCGTTTTGCCGGCGAAGCGGTGCCGTCGATGCTCGCGCTCGCCGCCGAAGTCGACGGCGCGCGCGACTGGATCGTGCATTTCGCGAGCCTGTCGAAGATCGTCGCGCCGGGGCTGCGTGTCGGCTGGACGATTGCGCCGCCCGAAATCGCGCGGCGCTGCGTGATCGCGAAGCAGACGGTCGACCTCTGCAGCACGCCGTGGACGCAGGCGAGCGCCGCCGAGTATCTCGCGGACGGCGCGCTCGAACGTCATCTGCCGCGCATCGCCGCCGCATATCGGCGCAAGTGCGACGCGATGTGCGATGCGCTGCGCGACGGTTTCGGCGACGCGATCGAATTCCACCGGCCCGAAGGCGGGATGTTCGTCTGGGCGCGGCTCGGTGCGGTATCGTCGGCGGCGCTGCTGCAGCAGGCGATCGCGAACAAGGTCGTGTTCGTGCCGGGCAACGCGTTCTTCGCGGACAACCCGGACGACGCATCGCTGCGCCTGTCGTTCGCCGCGCCGGACGTCGAGGCGATCCGGGAAGGTGTCGCGCGTCTCGCGCGCGCCTATCGCGCGGCGCTGGCCGCTTGAGGAGAACAGCATGAACATCATCGTCGACGATACCGCCACCGCCAGCATGCGCCATGCGTCCGGCATGCGCCCTGCCGAGCATCGCTCGTCGCAGATCAGCGCGGGCCCGCAATACGTCGCCGACGTGCTCGGCCGTTTCGGCGCCGAATCAGCCGAATCAGCCGACGCGGCCGACGCGGGCGACGCTGCGCCGGCCGTGCTCGGCTACAACTGACACGACGGCGCGGCCGCGCGTTCAGTCGCGCGGGTCCGATGCGGCCGCGTCGATCATCCAGTCGCGCATCACCGCGATTGCGTCGTCGTCGCGCCGCTCGGCCGGGTACACGAGATAGAACCCGACCGACAGCGGAAACGCGAAATCGAACGGCTTGCACAGGCGTCCGGCCGCGATGTCGCGTTCGACGAGCGGATCGGTCGCGAGCGCGATGCCTTGTCCGGCGATGGCCGCATCGATCGCGAGCGACGTCTGGTTGAAGCGCAGCCCTTTGTGCGGATCGACGTCGACGGGCTCGGGCAGCGCCGCGATGAACGCGGGCCACAAGTCGTGCGCATCGTGCAGCAGCACGTGGCCGGCCAGCGCGCGCGGCGACGCAGGCGCGGCGAGCAGCGCGGGGCTGCATACCGCGCAGACGTCGAGCGGAAACAGCGCGTGCGCGGCGAGGTGCTTGCCGAAGGGTGGCTTTCCATAACGGATCGCGAGATCGACGCCGTCGTGACGGAACGTCGCGAGCTGCTGATCGGCGATCACGCGTACGTCGATATCCGGATGCGCGTCGGTGAACTGCGCGAGCCGCGGGATCAGCCACTTCGACGCGAACGACGGCGTCGTGCTGATCGTCAGCGTCGCGCGGCGCTTCACGAGCCGGTCGGTCGCGTCGACAATCGCATGCAGCGCGCGCTGCACGTCCGAGAAATAAGCGGCGCCGTCGTGCGTGAGCGCGAGCCCGCGCGGCAGGCGCTCGAACAGTTTCAGCCCCAGCACGTCCTCCAGATGGCGCACTTGCTGCGCAACCGCGCCCTGCGTGACGCCGATCTCGTCGGCCGCTGCGCGGAAATTCAGATGGCGCGCGGCCACTTCGAACGCGCGAAGCGCATTGAGCGGCGGCAGGCGGGACATGCGAGGCGGCATCGGATAACTGTAGAAAATCTATTGGCGGTGCACAGAAATACTGGTTCGACAGCGCTGCGCGATGCGCCTACATTACCACCGAGGCGCGCCGGCGGGCGGCTGCGCGGCGACAGCATCGTGACGAGGAGCATATCGTGACTGTAGAAAAAGTGGCGCTGATCACGGCGGCGGGCAAGGGCATGGGCGCGGCGATCGCGCGCGAACTGGCGGCGGGCGGCTATCGCGTCGCGCTGATGTCGCCGTCCGGCAGCGCGGTCGCGCTCGGCGACGAACTCGGCGGCTTCGGGATCCGCGGGTCGGTCACCGAGGAAGCCGATATCGACCGGCTCGTGCAGGACACGCTCGCGCGCTACGGCCGGATCGACGCGGTCGTGAACAACACGGGCCATCCGCCGAAGGGCGATCTGCTGTCGATCACCGACGACAACTGGCATGCGGGGCTCGACCTGATCCTGCTGAACGTCGTGCGCGTCATGCGCCGCGTGACGCCGGTGTTCCAGAAGCAGGGCGGCGGCGCGGTCGTCAATATCTCGAGCTTCGCCGCCGATGCGCCGGAGCAGCCGATGCCGGTGTCGTCGGCATTGCGCGCGGCGCTGAGCGCGTGGACGCGTCTCTATGCGGAGCGCTACGCCGCCGACAACATCCGCATGAATGCCGTGCTGCCCGGCTTCATCGACAGCTGGCCGGAAACGCCGGAGATCGTCGCGCGGATTCCTGCCGGCCGCTTCGGCAAGACGGCCGAGATCGCGAAGACGGTCGCGTTCCTGCTGTCCGACGGCGCCGGCTACATCACCGGCCAGAACATTCGCGTCGACGGCGCGATCGTGAAGGCGCTCTGAGCGCAGCGGCCGCGCCGGCTCATGCGCGAGCCGGCGTCGCGCCGATGCTCCGGAAAGCGTCGTTTCACCGCGATTTTTGAATCGCCGTGTGTCGTGCGCAAAGCCGGATACGGTGAGATACAAACCGTCCGGATCGTTCGGATATAAAACCGGTGAAGCGTCGTGCACGCCTGCCGCGGTCCCGCGGCGACGCGGCGGCGAACGACGCAGTCGACGCGTTCTCAGGACGCCGCCGACCCTTTCCCGACCGATCGACCCTGGAGAACGAGTGATGTCCGACACCGTGAACACCCGCCGCCGCCTGATCCTCGGCACGGCGCTCGCGAGCCTGAGCCTGGCCGACCTTGGATTCGGCGACTTCGCGCATGCGCAGGGCGCACCCGAGGCACCGGCGCAGCCGCGTGCAACGGGGGGCGCCGCGTTCGGCCCGATCCGTCAGATCGACGCCGGTTTGCTGAATGTCGGCTATGCGGACGTCGGCCCCGCAAACGGCCCCGTCGTGTTCCTGCTGCACGGCTGGCCGTACGACATCCACAGCTACGCGGAAGTCGCGCCGCTGCTCGCGGCCGCCGGGTATCGCGTGATCGTGCCGTATCTGCGCGGTTACGGGTCGACGACGTTCCGTTCGGCCGACACGATGCGCAACGGTCAGCAGGCGGTGACGGCCGTCGACATCGTCGCGCTGATGGACGCGCTGAAGATCGACCGTGCGGTGTTCGGCGGCTACGACTGGGGCGCGCGCACGGCCGACATCATCGCTGCGCTGTGGCCGCAGCGCGTGAAGGCGCTCGTCTCGGTGAGCGGCTACCTGATCGGCAGTCAGGAAGCGAACCGCAAGCCCTTGCCGCCGCAGGCCGAACTGCAGTGGTGGTATCAGTTCTACTTCGCGACCGAGCGCGGCGCGCAGGGCTACGCGGCGAACTGCGATGCGTTCAACAAGCTGATCTGGCAGCTCGCCTCGCCGAAGTGGGCCTTCTCCGACGACACGTTCGCGCGCAGCGCCGCATCGTTCCGGAATCCCGATCATGTGGCCGTCGTGATTCACAACTATCGCTGGCGGCTCGGCCTCGCGAACGGCGAGGCGCAATACGACGAGATCGAGCGGCGGCTCGCGGCAGCGCCCGCGATTGCCGTGCCGACGATCACGATGGAAGGCGACGCGAACGGCGCACCGCATCCCGCGCCGGCCGCCTATGCGAAGAAGTTCACCGCCAAGTATCAGCATCGGACGATCACCGGCGGCATCGGCCACAACCTGCCGCAGGAAGCGCCGCAGGCGTTCGCCGATGCAATCCTGCACGTGGAGCGCCTGTGATGCGCACGGCAGCAGGCACGTCGCGGCGCATCCGCGCGATCGTCGCGCGGATGCTGATCGCGGCCGCGTGGGCCGCGAGCGCGTCGGTGGCGTGCGCGGAGCAGGCCGTCCCGTCGAAACCGGCCGCGTCGCCGATCTACGGCGTGACGATTCCGCCCGGCTATCGCAAATGGGAAATGGTCGCGCCGGCCGAGGAAGCGGCGCCGCTCGACGAGTTGCGCGTCGTGCTCGGCAACCCGGTTGCAATCCGTGCGCTCGAACAAGCGACGCTACCGTTTCCGGACAGCACGATCCTCGTGAAACTCGCCTACAAACGCAAGCAGTCCGACGAGTTCGCGCCCGCGACGGTGCCCGGCCAGGCGACGACCGTGCAGGTGATGGTGAAGGATTCGCGCCGCTATGCATCGACGGGCGGCTGGGGTTTCGGACGCTTCGTCAACGGCGTGCCGGCCGACATCGGCCAGCACCAGACGTGCTTTGCGTGCCATCAGGCACGCGTGAAGCATCACGATTACGTGTTCACGCGGCTCGCGCCCTGACGCGATTCGATGTGAGCAGTCTCGTGTGACGGCGCGTGCTGCGCGCGGCACGTTGTTTTCATTGCGTTGCGACGGCGCGCCGCGAGCGAGCCGCTCGCGAGCTGCCGCCGCATCGCGCGGCGCGCACCGTCGCGGAACGCGCGCCGCGCCGTGGTGCGCCGCACGTCACCGCCCCGCCAGCATCTTCCCCCCGAGCCCCATCAGCAGCACGCCGGCCGTCGTATCGAGCACGGCCTTGCGCCGGATCAGCAGCCCGCGCACCGTCGGATGCGACGCGAGCAGCGCCATCGCGCCGTACCACGCGCCCGAGATCGCAATCGAGATGCCGACGACGGCCGGTGCGAACCACGCCGGCGCGTGCGCGGGCACCATCAGCGCAAACACGCTCCCGTAGAACGCGACGGCCTTCGGATTCGTCATGCTGACCACGTAGCCGTTGCGCGCGGCGCGCCAGCCCGAGCGGCCGGACTCGGTCGACAGGGCGAGCGGGCGCCGCGCGGTCGCGATCATCTTCGCGCCGAGCCACAGCAGATAGGTTGCGCCCGCGATCCGCAGCGCGGTATGCACCCACGCGACATGCGTGACGAGCAGGCTCAGCCCCGCGATCGCGATTGCCGCCCACGTGCCGGACGCGGCCGCGAGGCCGACGCTCGTCATCACGCCCGCGCGGCGCGATGCGACCGCCGTCGACGTGACGATCACGAAGTTCGGTCCGGGGCTGACGACGCTCAGCAGCAGCACGCCGGCGAGCGGCAGCAACAGGTGGAGATGGGCAGGCATCGGAACTCCTCGGCGGACGCGGGAAAGGCTTCCATCTTAACCGTTCGGTGGCGCGTCAGATCAGCAGCGACACGGTCTTGAACAGCGCGAGGTCTTCCTTGCGCGCCGACCGCGCATGCCGCCGGATCACGTGCAGCAGGCAGTCGATGAAGCAGCGCGCGGCCTCGCTGAGCGTACTGCTGCGGCGCGTGACGACGCCGAGCTCGCGCGGCTCGAAGGTCTCCTTCAGCGACAGCGCGCGCATCCGTTCGCCGAACGACGGCACCGCGGCGAGGATCGTCGGGCACCACGTGCACATGTCGGCCTGCTCGAGCATCGTCTGCAGCATCGACACCGACTGCGCGCGCACGATGCGCCGCTCGTCGATGCGCGCGCCGTGCCGCGTGAACAGATAGTCGACGAGCGCCGTCTGACCGTCGGCGGTCGAATTGAGCACCCAGTCGTCGTCGAGCAGATCGTGGATCGAGCGCGCGCGCTCGCGCGGATGCCCGGCGCGCACCATCACCGCCGTCTCGTAGCGCAGCATCGGTTCGAATGCGAATTCCTGCGCGCCGCTGCCGGGATGGACGTGGCCGAGTGCGAAATCCATGCTGCCGTCGCGCAGCAGCGGCTGTGCGACGGCCATCAGCGCTTCGTAGAGTTCGAGACGCACGTCCGGCATCCGCTCGCGAAAACGCAGCACCGTCTCCGCGAGAAACGTCAGCGTGAGCCACGGCGTCACGCCGATGCTCAGCCGCCCGTCGACGCGGCCGCGCATCCGCGCGAGATCGTCGTGCGCCTGCTCGAGCTGTTTCAGCACGAGTTTCGCGTGCGTGAGGAGCGCCTTGCCGTACTCGGTGAAGCCGATCCCTTCCGGCGCGCGCACGAGCAGCGGCAGCCGCTCGGCGGCCTCCAGCTCGCGCAGCGCGCGCGTGACCGCGGCCTGCGACAAGCCGAGCGTGCGCGCCGCGCCGCGGATGCTGCCGGCCTCGGCGCTCGCGACGAGCGCCTGCAACTGATGCAGTTTCATGGTCCGACACCCGATACCCGACAACGAAAGGTTGTCATCATAACGAAACCGCGGCTGTTCGCCGGGATTTTCGCTGCATACGATCGCGCCACGATCTGCCATTCCGGCGATCGGCAACGACACGGCATCGAGGAGTATCCAGGGTGAATCCAGCACGCATTCCACCGGAAATGGCGGCGATCGAGGCGGAGATGATCGCGCTGCGCCGCCGGCTGCACGCACATCCGGAGCTCGGCTTCGAAGAGCATGCGACGAGCGACCTCGTCGCGACGTGCCTGACAACGTGGGGTTATCGCGTGACGCGCGGGCTCGGCGGCACGGGCGTGGTCGGCACGCTCGTGCGCGGCGACGGGAAGCGGCTCGGCCTGCGCGCGGACATGGACGCGCTGCCGATCGTCGAGACGACCGGGCTGCCGCATGCGAGCCGGCACGACGGCGTGATGCACGCGTGCGGTCACGACGGCCATACGGCGATGCTGCTGGCCGCCGCGCGGTGTCTGGCGCAGCGCGCGCGTTTCACCGGCACGCTGAACCTGATCTTTCAACCGGCCGAGGAAGGGCTCGGTGGCGCGAAGCGGATGATCGACGACGGGCTGTTCGAGCAGTTTCCGTGCGATGCGATCTTCGCGATGCATAACGTGCCGGGCCTGCCGACCGGCGTGCTCGGCTTCTGCGACGGCGCCGCGATGGCGTCCGCCGACGAAGTGCGCGTGCGCGTGACCGGCCGCGGCGGCCACGGCGCGGCGCCGCATACGACGGTCGATCCGGTCGTCGTCTGCGCGTCGATCGTGATGGCGCTGCAGACGGTCGTGTCGCGCAACGTGAATCCGCAGGAGCTGGCGATCGTCACGGCCGGATCGATCCATGCAGGCACCGCATCGAACGTGATTCCGTCGCACGCCGAGCTCGAGTTGAGCGTGCGCGCGCTGTCGCCGGACGTGCGCGCGCTGCTGGAGCGGCGCATCCACGAGATCGTGCACGGACAGGCCGCGAGCTACGGCGCGACGGCCCAGATCGATTACCGGCACGGCTATCCGGTGCTCGTCAATCACGCGGAGGAGACCGCGTTCGCGCGCGAGGTCGCGCGCGAATGGGGCGGCGACGGCGCCTTGATTCCGCATCTGCGACCGATCGCGGCGAGCGAGGACTTCGCGTTCATGCTGAACGCGTGCCGCGGCGCCTACCTGTCGATCGGCAACGGCGAAGGCGCGGCCGGCTGCGCGCTGCACAACTCCGGCTACGACTTCAACGACGCAAGTCTCGCGATCGGCGCGAGCTACTGGATCGCGCTCGCCGAGCGCTATCTCGCGTGACGTCGCGCACGCGCGGCAGCCGGGTCGCCGATGCGGCCGCACGATTTCGGTTCATACAAGGAGACTGGCAATGAAGAAGTGGACGATGGCGCTCGTGGCGGCGCTGGCGGCGGGCGCCGCGCATGCAGGCGACTGGACGGGCAAGGAGATTCGGCTCGCGGTCGATCCGACCTATCCGCCGCTCGAGTACAAGCTGCCGGACGGCACGTTGACCGGCTTCGGCGTCGACATCACGAATGCGCTGTGCGCGGAGCTGCATGCACGATGCGTGTGGGTCGAGTCGAGCTTCGACGGGATGATTCCGGGGCTGCTCGCACGCAAGTTCGACGTGATCGCCTCGTCGATGACGATCACGCCGAAGCGGATGCAGCAGATCGCGTTCACGAACCGGATCTCGAACGCGCCTGCGCGGCTGATCGCGCGCAAGGGTTCGCCGCTGCTGCCGACGGCCGCAGCGCTGAAGGGCAAGCGCGTCGGCGTCGAACAGGGCTCGGCGCAGGCCGACTACGCGATCGCGAACTGGCAGCCGGCCGGCGCGCAGATCGTGTCGTACCAGAACCAGGATCAGGTGTATGCCGATCTCGTGACCGGGCGCCTCGATGCCGCGTTTCAGGCGTCGATCGCGGCCAGCGACGGCTTCCTGAAAAAGCCGCAGGGCAAGGACTTCGCGTTCGTCGGCGCACCGATCGAGGACACGAAGTACTTCGGCCAAGGCGACGGGCTCGGGCTGCGCAAGCAGGACACCGACCTGCGCGAAGCGTTCAACCGCGCGCTCGCGACGATTCTCGCGAACGGCACGTATCAGCGGATCAACCGCAAGTATTTCGACTTCGACATCTACGGCGCGAAGTAAACGAACGGGTGCCGCGCGGCCACGACGCGCGGCGCACCGCCACGCCGCAGACGACGCGACGCCTCGCATCGCGCGCGCTCGCATCGCGTGCGGCACAACCACACCCATAAGGAAAAAAGATGAACTGGAGATCGGCTTTCGTCGCGATTCCGGCGCTGTGCGCCGCCCCCGCCTTCGCGTTCGCACAGAGCAGCGTGACGCTGTACGGCCTCGTCGATGCGGGGATCGACTATACGAACAACGTCGGCGGTCATGCCGCATGGCAAATGGCAAGCGGCTTCGCGCAGGGCAGCCGGTGGGGGCTGAAGGGCAGCGAAGACCTCGGCGGCGGCTACCGCGCGCTGTTCCAGATCGAGAACGGCTTCAACGTGAACAGCGGCACGCTCGCGCAGGGCGGCCGGATGTTCGGCCGGCAGGCATACGTCGGGCTCGGCAGCACGCGCTTCGGCACCGTGACGCTCGGCCGCCAGTACGATTCGCTCGTCGACTATCTCGCGCCGACGACCGCGAACGGGAGCTGGGGCGTGTATCCGTTCTCGCATCCGCTCGACAACGACAACACCGGCAACACGTTCCGCGTGAACAACACCGTGAAATACGCGAGCCCCGAGTTCGCGGGCTTCTCGTTCGGCGGTACGTACAGCTTCAGCAACGATACGGGCTTTGCGCGGAACCGGCAGTGGAGCGTCGGCGCGCAGTACGAGCAGGGCGGGCTGCTGATCGGCGCGGCGTTCCTCAACGCGAACGACCCCGGCGCGAGCTCGGGCGGCGCGATCGCGGGTTCCGGTTCGGTCGGCGCCGATGCGAACTTCGCGTCCACGCGGCTGCGGATCTTCGGCGCGGGCATCAACTACACGGCCGGCCCGGCGACGGTCGGGTTCGCCTACACGAACAGCAACGTCACGCGGCCGAGCGCGAACGTCGGCTACCTGTTCGGCGACGAGACGATCCAGCCGGTGACGGGGCCGCTCGCGGGCGGGACCGTCACGTCGATCAAGTATCAGAACTTCGAAGTCAACGGCAAGTACCAGTTCACGCCCGCGTTCTTCGTCGGCGCGCAATACGTGTACACGACGGTGCGCTACGACGCGACGACGGGCAGTGCAAAGCCGAAGATCCATTCGGTCGGCTTGATGGCGGATTACAACCTGTCGAAACGCACCGACGTCTACGTGATGGGCGCATACCAGCGCGTGGCCGGCGACGCGACCGGCTCGTCGCTCGATCAAGCCTATATCCCGGGCGCGGCCGATTTGTCGTCGACGTCGAAGCAGGTCATGGTGCACGCGGGGATTCGACACAAGTTCTGACGAGCGCACGCGGCAGTCGAGCACGGGGCGGGCGGCGCGAGTCGTCCGCCCCGTTCCGTTTATCGCGTTAGTGCGCGACGCGGATCACGATCTTGCCGAAGTGCTGTCCCGACTGCAGATGCGCATAGGCGGCCGGCGCCTCGTCGAAGGCGAACACGCGATCGACGATCGGGCGGAGCTGCTTTCTGTCGAACAACTGCACGACCTCGTCGAGCATCGAGCGGCTGCCCACCATGATGCCGTGCAGCCGGCGGATGCCGCCGATCAGCGACAGCAGTCCGAGCTCGGGCCCGCCGAAGCCGCTGACGCCGCCGATCACCGACACGACGCCGCCCAGCTTGGTCGCCGCGACCGAGCGCGGCAAGGTGTCCTTGCCGCCGACTTCGACGACCAGATCGGCGCCCGCGCCGTCGGTGAGCCGCAGCACTTCGTGCTGCCAGTCGGGCGTCGCGCGATAGTTGATCGTCTCGTCGGCGCCGAGCGCGCGGGCGCGCTCGAGCTTCGCGTCGCTCGACGACGTGATGATCGTGCGCAGCCCCGCCGCGTGCGCGAGTTGCAGCGCGACGATCGATACGCCGCCGGTGCCGAGCAGCACGACGGTCGAACCGGGCGTCAGGCTGCCGTCGGCGAACAGCGCATTCCATGCGGTGACGCCGGCGCACGACAGCGTCGATGCCTCGTCGTAATCGAGATGCGCAGGGATCGCGACCAGTGCGGCTTCGTCCGTGACGAAGCGCTCGGCAAGCACGCCGTCGAACTGCGCGCCGGGCGAGCCGGCGACTTTCGGCGGCGTGGGCGGCCCGTCGATCCAGCGCGGGAAATACGTGTTGATCACGCGATCGCCGGGCTTGAAGCGCGTGACGTCGCGGCCGATTTCGACCACTTCGCCGGCGCCGTCCGCGACCGGAATCAACGGTGCGTCGCCGATGCCGACGTAGTCGCCGCGCGCGAACATCAGGTCGCGATAGTTCAGCGATACCGAGTGGATCTTCACGACGACGTCGGTCGGTCCGACCGGCCGGTGCGTCGCATCGATGCGGCGAAGCCCAGCGAGGCCGTCGCCCGGTGTCTGTTGCCATGCTTGCATGTCGACTCCTTGTTCGTGACTGTGCGGACTATCATAGTGTTGCTTGATGGGACGCATTGACGAGAATCGGGACACTGACTGTCGCCAATGTGGAAACAAATGCGCGCATCACAACGGAGTGACATTGCATGGACGAGCGGTTGAGGGGTGTCGCCGAATTCGTCGAGGTCGTGGAATCGGGCAGCTTCGCCGCGGCGGCGTTGCGCATCGGCGTCACGCGCTCGGCGGTGGCGAAGGTCGTCGCGCGGCTCGAACGCCGGCTCGGCGTGCGACTGTTGCAGCGCACGACGCGGCAGCTCAACCTGACCGACGAAGGACATCTGTACTACGAGCAATGCCGGCGGCTGCTGGCCGAACTCGGCGACACGGAAGCCGCGCTCGACGCGGGCCGTCGCGAGCCGTCCGGGCGGCTGCGCATCAGCGTGCCGGTGCTGTTCGGCAGGCAATGCGTGGCGCCCGTGATGCGGCGGCTCGTCGAGCGTCATCCGCGGCTCGAGGTCGACATGTCGTTCAGCGATCGCGTCGCCGACCTCATCGACGACGGTTTCGACATCGCGGTGCGCATCGGCGTGCTCGCGGATACGACGGCGCTGGTCGCGCGGCGGCTCGGCGTGCAGCGGATGGGCATCTGCGCGTCGCCGGCGTATCTCGACCGGCACGGTTGGCCGTCGGGGCCCGACGCACTCGCGTCGCACGTCGGCATTCCCTATGCGCGCGGCGGCCAGCCCGTGCCGTGGCGGATCATCGGCGCGGACGGCGAGGTGCGCGAGCATCGCGTGACCGGGCGCCTGCGCTACGACGACCTGCAGGCGATCGCGGAGGCCGCGGCGGCCGGCGCGGGCCTCGCATGGCTGCCGTGCTGGCTGATGGCGCCGTACCTGCGCGACGGCCGTCTCGCGCTCGTGATGGACAGCAACAGCGTGTCGGGTGCCGACGTGTCGGCGGTGCGGCCGAAGGCGCGGCACGTGCCGTCGAAGGTGCGCGTGGCGATCGACGCGCTCGTCGACGAGATTCCGCGCATGCTCGCGTCGGACGACGCTGCGCCGCCGGCGCCGACACCGGCGCGTTCGCGCGCCCGACGCGCGCGTTCCGCCGGCTGACGCGGTTGCGCCGGCGCGTATGATGGCCGCATCGTGAGCGTTTCGAACAACCCATGAGCGTGATCGGCGCGTCGGATCGCGGTGGCAAGCCCGGCTGGCTGCGGGCGGCGCCCGCGCTGTTCCTGTTGCTGTGGTCGAGCGGCTTCGTGTTCCTGAAGCTCGGCTTGCGCGATGCCGATCCGCTGACGTTTCTCGCGCTGCGCTATGCATGCGTGGTCGCGCTGCTCGCCGGGCCGTTTCTGTGGCTGCGGCCCGCATTGCCGCGCACGCGCCGCGCATGGCTGAATCTGATCGTCGTCGGCCTGTTGCTGCAGGCCGGCTATTTCTCGTTTACGTATCTGAGCCTGAAGCTCGGCATGTCGGCCGGTGCGGTCGCGCTCGTCACGTCGCAGCAGCCGATCCTCGTCGGCCTGCTCGCGCCGGCACTCGCCGGCGAGCGCGTCGGCGCGCTGCGCTGGGTCGGACTCGCGCTCGGCGCGGCCGGCGCCGTGCTCGTGATCCTCGCGCGCGGTTCGGTCGCGATCGCGTCGCCGTGGGCGCTCGCGTTCGCGCTGCTCGCGCTCGCGTGCATCACGGGCGGCACGTTATGGGAAAAGCGCTTCGGCACCGACGTCCATCCGGTCAGCGCAAACCTCGTGCAATATGCGGTCGGCCTCGCGGTGAGCGCGCCGCTCGCGTTCGCGCTCGAACCGATGCATGTGCACTGGAGTGCCGGTCTCGCCGGCTCGCTCGCGTATCTCGTGATCTGCAATTCGCTGATCGCGATCTCGCTGCTGCTCGCGATGGTGCGGCATGGCGAAGCGTCGCGCGTGTCGGCGCTGTTCTTCCTGATTCCGCCGGCCACCGCACTGATCGCGCTCGCGGTGCTCGGCGAGACGATCAGTGCGCTTGCCTGGCCCGGCATGGCGCTGGCAGCCGCCGGGCTCTATCTCGTCATGCGCTACTGAGTGCTGTGCGGGCGTGCGTGTGCACGGCGGCAATCGATATCTCACATATCGAGACGGCTTCCCGATAATTGACGCTGTTTTCGCGCGACTGCTACGGTGTATCGGACAGACAGAAGCGTCGCGCTCACGCGGCGCAACGATGCCGCGCGCCGCGCAACGCCTGCGCGCGGCAATCGACTCGATCCAGGAGACATGCCGATGACCGCTGCCGCCCCGCCGTTGCATGCCGCGACGATGCGTCGCCTGAACCTGCGGCTGATTCCGTTCCTGATGCTGCTCTATCTCGTCGCGTATATCGACCGCTCCAACATTTCGGTCGCCGCGCTGCAGATGAATGCCGATCTCGGCCTGAGCGCGGAAATGTACGGGCTCGGCGCGGGGCTGTTCTACGTGACGTACATTCTGTTCGAAGTGCCGAGCAACCTGTTCCTCGCACGGGTCGGCGCGCGCCGCTGGATCGCGCGCATCATGATCACGTGGGGCGTGATCGCGGCGGGGATGAGCGCCGTGCATACGCCCGGACAGTTGTACGCGATGCGTCTGCTGCTCGGCGCGGCCGAGGCCGGCTTTACGCCGGGCATCATCTACTACCTCTCCGCGTGGTATCCGGCGAGCGATCGCGCACGCGCGATGTCGTTCTTCTATATCGGCGCGACGCTCGCGTCGGTGATCGGGCTGCCGCTGTCCGGCGCGCTGCTGAATCTGAACGGCGTGCTCGGCGTCGAGGGCTGGCGCTGGCTGTTCCTGCTCGAAGGCGTGCCCGCGCTGCTGCTCGGCATCGTCGTGCTGCGTCGTCTGCCCGATACGCCGGCCGATGCGCGCTGGCTGCCGGCCGACGAGCGCGCGTGGCTCGAAGCGACGCTGCGCGATACCGCGCCGCGCGAGCATCTGTCGCATGGCGCCGCGCTGCGTCGTGCGTTCGGCGATCGCAACGTGTGGGCGCTCGCGGCGTTCTGGCTGCTGCAGGCGTTCGGCACGATCGGCCTCACGCTGTTTTTGCCGCTGCTCGTGAAGAGCCTGTCGGGGCAGTCGAGTTTCGCGGTGGGCAGCTTGTCCGCGTTGCCGTTCCTGTTCGCGTGCGTCGCGATGTATGCGAACGGCCGGTATTCGGATCTCGGCGGCGAGCGTGCGCTGCATCTCGGCGTGCCGATGCTGCTCGCGGGCGCGCTGCTCGTCGGCGCGATCTATGTGCATGTGCTGCCGGTCGCGTATGCACTGCTCGTGCTCGCGGTCGGCTTCAACTGGGCCGCGACGCCCGTGTTCTGGGCCGTGACGACCGAGTACGTGTCGGGGCTGACTGCGGCGGCGTCGATTGCGCTGATCAATGCCGTCGCGAATATCGCGGGGCTCGCGTTGCCGCCGGTGATGGGACGGATCAAGGACGTCACGCATTCCTACGATCTTGCGCTGCTGCTCGTCGCGGTCGCACTGCTCGTCGGCGGCGTGCTCGGGCTGCGGATCGCGTCGCGTCGGCGCGCGATGCCGATGGCCGCGCGGCGGGCGGGATAGCGCGGCGTGCTTCTGTGCCGCTTGTGGCGGCGCCGTGATGGAGCGCGCGCGACGCGTGTGCGATAAGGCGCATGCGTCGCGCGCGGCGCGTTCGCGGCGAATCGTGGTCGGCGGTGGGCCGACTATCGAATGCGCGTGATCAGACGCGCGATGCCAACGTGAGCGAGAACGCCGGTATCGGCGCGAACATCGTCGGTCGCGGGATCATGCCGAATGTCGGCAGCGCGGGTGGCGCGATCGGCGAAAACGCAAACGTCGGGAAACCGATCGGACGAATCGGCGCGATCGTGATCGACGGAATCGTGATCGACGGAATGAAGATCGGCGCAAAGGCCGCAAGCGTCGGCGGGACCGGTTTGGTGGCGATCGGTGCGGTCGGCCGTGCGGGCTGAGGCGGTTTGTTTTCCGCGATGACCGGTGCGGTCGGTGCGACGGGCTTCTCCGTAACCGGCGTAGGAACGTCGGGCTGA
>NZ_JBQYLP010000026.1:14458-65691 GCF_052683555.1 Burkholderia sp. BC1 | reverse complement strand
GCGGTCGGTGCGACGGGCTTCTCCGTAACCGGCGTAGGAACGTCGGGCTGAGTCGGTTTGTTTTCTGCGACGACCGGTGCGGTCGGTGCGACAGGCTTTTCCGTAGCCGGCGTCGAGACTTCAGGCAGACCCGGCTTGCTTTCCGCGATGACCGGTGCGGTCGGCGCAACGGGCTTTTCCGTGACAGGCGTCGAGACTTCAGGCAGAGCCGGCTTGCTCTCCGCGATGGCCGGCGCGCTCGGCGCGACAGGCTTCTCCACAACCGCCGTCGCCCCCTCCGGCTCACCCACGTCGTTCCCCGCAACACCCGCCGGTGCCGTCGACGCCGGCTTATCCTCCACCGGCGTCACCGTCGGCCGCGGCGCGAACTGAACGAGTTCTCCCGCATTGCTCACGTGTCCCATCTGATTGATCCGTCCGTAGCTGCTGATGCGTGCGCCGCGCTCGTTCGTGAGCGCACCCATCAGCGACATCGCGGCGTCCGCATGCAGCGTGCCTGCATTGCGCACGCTGCCCATCGACGACAGCGTGCCGCCGCTTTCGATCCGGCCGCCCGCGCGGTTGTGCAGCGTCCCCATCGCGCTCAGCGCGCGGCCTGCACGCACACTGCCCGCGTTGTCGAGGTTGCCGTTGATCGACAGACGGTCGGCCGTCAGGCTGCCGCTGTCCTGCACCTTCACGATCCCGCCCGACGAAATCGCGATACCGCCGGTGACCGCATCGACCTTGCCCGCGAGATTCACGCCGACACCGGCCGACGAACCGTGCATCGTGATCGCCGACGCGTGCATGCTGCCGAGCTTCGACACGTCGATCGCGACGTCGGGCATCGCGCCGTCGCCTTGACCCGACAACTGATGACTGCCCGGCTGCTCGACGTTCGCGGTACCGCGCTGTGCGACGGCCGTCACGCGGCGCGCGTGCAGCGCGGCATTGACCTGCAGCGTGCGCGACACGAGATCGAGCTGGTCGACGTCGCGCGCATCGAGCCCCGCGCCGTCGATCGCGATGCGGCCGTGCTCGGTGCGGAACTGTCGGATCGCACCCTGCTCGTCGAATTCGACGGTACCGGCGACGAGCGACACGTGATTCGCGTTGATGAAGCTGCCGCCGTTCACGCCGATTCCGTTCGGGTTCGCGACGATCACGCGCGCGGCGTGCCCGGCGACTTCCGTCGCGCCGGCCAGCATCGACGCATTGCCGCCCGTCACCTGGTTGAGGATCGCCGACGCGGGCCTGCCGCCGAGCAGCGTATTGCGGTCGATGCGGCCTGCGAGCTGCGTGTCGACCGCGTGCACGCTGTTGTTCAGCACGAGGCCCGCGGCACCCACGTTGTACTCGGTGAAGCGGTTGTGCGAGAGGCCCGCACCGTCGGGCGCCGCGATATTGACGATCGGTGTGCCGTTCGCGCCATTCGCGAGCGTCGGACGATGGGCGGCCGACGGATCGACGACGAGCGGCGCATTCTGCGCATGCGCGGCGAACAGCGGCATCGCGCACGCGAGTGCCGCGACGAGCGCGCGACGCGCGCATGGCTGCGCGGGAGGGAGATGGGGTCGACGAGTGTGTTGCATGATCATCCCGATGATGAAGGTTCAAAACGACGGCACGGCGCAGGCCGCGCCGGAACGGGCCGCGCTGCGGCGCGGCCGTGACGGGCGAACGATTTACATGGCGTGATCCTCCATGACGAACGGCGCGTGCGGACGCGCACGCGCATCAGAAACGGGCGGTCAGCGATACGTCGAGCGCGACCGCCGCCGTGTTCAGCAGGGCGGGCTTGTACAGCGGCGCGCCGAGCGCGACGTCGTAGCCGACGAGCCGATAGCCGCCGCGTACGCCGACCGACGTGCCGACGAGCGTGCGTCCGCCGCGGCCTGCGCCTTCGGCCGCTCCGGCGCCCGACACGCGGCCGGCGTCGAGCGCCGCATAGATTTCGTTGGCGCCGAACGCGCCGGTTGCGAGCTCGTTGCGCCAGATCCAGCCGTTCGCGCCGGCGAGCGTCTGATTGCCGTCGAAGCCGCGCACCGTGTAGCGGCCGCCGATCTGGAGAAACTCGGTGGACGGTGCGGCGCCCGGTGCGTGCTGCACGCGCAACGTGCCGCGATAGCCGAAGCGACGCGCGCCGACACGAAAGCGCGCGTCGCCCGCGAGCGTCGCGGTGAACAGGCGATAGCGGCCGTCCCACGTGGGCCGATCGTTGACGCGCCCCGGATGCGCGCTGAGCGCGGGGATGCTGCCGCGCATGCCGAAGCCGGCGTCGAGCGCGCCGTCGGCGAGCTTCTCGCGATGCGCGATGCCGACGTCGTAGCCGACGATGTCGCGGCGATTGACGTCGAGTTCGGTCGAACCGAGCCGGCTCCGGTCGTCGCGGCGCGACAGCGTGAAGCGCAGCGTCGTCTTGCCGTGGCTCGTCCGGTACGGCACGACGCGCAGCGCGACCTCGTAGCGCCGCGTGCGCTGTGCGAGCGGCAGCGCGGCTGCGCCGCCGGCTGTGGCGGGCAGTGTCTGCCGCGACGTCCATTCGCTGATGCCGACCGACACCGACGCATAGCCGATCGGCACGTTCCACGCGGCGCTTTTGGCTTGCGAGCCGAGCGTCTTGTTGCCGCGCGCGGCATCGGTGTTGTAGGTGACGACGAGCTGATCGTAGAGATGGAGCGGCGAATCGACCGCGACGATCGCGCCGAGCTGGTTGCGTCCCGTTGCATCGAGACCGGCGTTGTCGGCGGTCGCGAGTACGCGCACGCGGCGTGCGTCCGCCGGATGACGGACGACGATGTCGGTGTCGCCGAGCGCCGCGCCCGGTAGGAGATCGAACGCGGTCGCGGCCTGGCCCGGCAGACGCCGCACGTTTTCGAGCGCCTGATCGAGATCGCGCACGTTCAAGAGCCCATGCGCGTGCCGCGGGAACAGCGGCGCGGGCCAGCCGATGCGGCCGCCCGCGTCGCGGATCGCGCCGATGCGGCCGGGCACGATCTCGACGACGAGCCGGCCGCCGGACAGATCCTGTTCCGGAATGACGGCGACGGAGGTGATATAGCCGCGTGCGATCAGCCGGCGCGTGACCCAGTCGCGCAGCGCCCGCAAGCCTTGCGGCCCGATGCATGGATGCTCGACGGCCGCTTCGCGCGGCAGCCATGGAAACGCTTCGGCGTGCCGCCATTCGATCGTATGGATCGCAAAACAATCGGCTTCGGCCGGCAGCGACAAGCGGTCGGTCGCGTGCGGCGGCCGTGCGGACAGCGCATCGATGGGCGGCGCGAGCTGCTCGCGCAGATGATCGATCTGTTCGGCCTGGCGATGGGCGGTGTCGGTAGGCGGCGCATAGGAGCGCGTGTCCTGCGCGACGGAGATAACGCAGCGCAACAGCAGGGCGACAGTGCATAGCGTTCGCACTGCATAAATCGGGTTGCGCATGTCCGGATCGATTGAGACGGTGAAATCGACGGGATTCTATATGCGTGAAGTGAATTTGAATGGCATCGGTTTTTGTCGATTAAATCGAGATAATTTCGTATGTCGATGAATCGGATGGAATTTGTACGTGATATAGAGATTGCGGGAGGTCTAGAGTGTTGTATTTATGCGAGTATTCCGGCGTGCATGTCGATGCGCGAACCGTGCCGGGTTTTTATGACAAGTTCGAAACAACATCGTCAATATGGCGAATAAAACTTCGTCCAATTACGAATTATTAAGTCAATAAAATAAGACGAATACGAATTCACACCGCCCATCGAAAAATCGCCCGCCGCATCCGCGATCCCTTATCCCGATATTCCGCCTGCCTGTTAGCTTGTGACGATTTCGACTTTGGACGCCGCGTGCCGGACGCTACCATCGCCGCTCCGTCCCTCAGGTGATAAAGCATGAGCATGTCCGCGTCACGTTCGGTCCCGTTCCGTCTTCGCGTCGTATGCGCGATCGCCGCCGGTGCGCTGTCGCTCGCGTCGTGCGGCGGCGTCGACGGCAACCCGCCTCCGCAGGCCGACGCGACGCCATCGGCGAAGCGCCCGAACATCCTCTACATCATGGCCGACGATCTCGGCTATTCCGACATCCACGCGTTCGGCGGCGAGATCAACACGCCGAACCTCGACGCGCTCGTCGCGTCGGGCCGCATCCTGTCGAATCACCATACGGGCACCGTGTGTGCGATCACGCGCGCGATGCTGATTTCGGGCACCGATCACCATCTGGTCGGCGAAGGCACGATGGGCGTGCCGACCGACGAGCGGCGCGGGCTGCCGGGCTACGAGGGCTATCTGAACGATCGCGCGCTGTCGTTCGCGCAGCTGCTGAAGGATGCCGGCTATCACACATATATCGCGGGCAAGTGGCACATCGGCTCGGGCATCGTCGGCAGCGCGACGGGCAGCGGGCAGACGCCCGATCAATGGGGCTTCGAGCGCAGCTACGTGCTGCTCGGCGGCGCGGCGACGAATCACTTCGCGCACGAGCCGGCCGGCTCGTCGAACTACACTGAGGACGGCCGCTACGTGCAGCCGGGCCAGCCCGGGCAGCCGGGCGGCGCGGGCGGCAATCCGGCGGTGTTCTATTCGACGAATTTCTATACGCAGAAGCTGATCCAGTACATCGATTCGAATCACAGCGACGGCAAACCGTTCTTCGCCTATGCGGCATACACGTCGCCGCACTGGCCGCTGCAGGTGCCCGATCCGTGGCTGCACAAGTACGCGGGCGTCTACGACGCCGGCTACGATGCGATCCGCAACGCGCGAATCGCGCGGCAGAAGGCGCTCGGCCTGATTCCGGCCGACTTCAAGCCGTTCGACGGATTGCCCGAGACGACGGTCGCGTCGCCCGCGACGGCGAACGACGGCACCGCCAACGCGAAATACGTCAGCGCCGTGCATTCGGCGGCCGACGGCTACCGCGACTACGGCGCGGGCAAGGTCGACAAGCTGTGGTCGAGCCTGAGCCCGGCCGAACGCAAGGCGCAGGCGCGCTACATGGAGATCTACGCGGGGATGGTCGAAAACCTCGACTACAACATCGGCCTGCTGATCCAGCACCTGAAGGACATCGGCGAATACGACAACACGTTCATCATGTTCCAGTCGGACAACGGCGCGGAAGGCTGGCCGATCGATTCGGGCGCGGACCCGACCGCGACCGATACCGCGAACGCGCAGGAACCGACCTATTCGGCGCTCGGCACCGACAACGGCAAGCAGAACGCGCAGCGGCTGCAGTACGGACTGCGCTGGGCCGAGGTGAGCGCGACGCCGTTCCGGCTCACGAAGGGCTATTCGGCGGAAGGCGGCGTGTCGACGCCGACGATCGTTCACCTGCCGGGCCAGACGCAGCAGTTGCCGACGCTGCGCGCGTTCACGCACGTGACCGACAACACGGCGACGTTCCTCGCGGTGGCGGGCGTGACGCCGCCGTCGCAGCCGGCGCCGCCGCTGATCAACACGCTGACGGGCGTCGATCAGAACAAGGGCAAGGTCGTATACGGCAACCGCTACGTCTATCCGGTCACCGGCCAGTCGCTGCTGCCGGTGCTGACCGGCGCCGCGAACGGCGAAGTGCACACCGCACCGTTCGGCGACGAAGCCTACGGCCGCGCGTATCTGCGCAGCGCCGACGGCCGCTGGAAGGCGCTGTGGACGGAGCCGCCGCTCGGGCCGTTCGACGGTCACTGGCAGCTGTACGACCTCACGACGGACCGCGGCGAGACGACCGACGTGTCCGCGCAGAATCCGTCGGTGGTCAGCACGCTGATCGATCAGTGGAAGGCGTACATGAGCAACGTCGGCGGCGTCGAGCCGCTGCGTCCGCGCGGCTACTACTGAGGATTCGGCGATGCGGTTCTGGACGATCGGCGCGGCGCTCGCGGCCGCACTGTTCGGCGCGGCGTTCGCGGCCGGCTATACGCACGGGCCGGCGGCGCCGGACAGCGCGTTCGACGACGCGAATCGCGACCGAGCGCTCGCGGCGCTCGGCTCCGAGCAGCAGTGCGCGCGCTATTCGGGGTTGCCGGCGAACTGGCGCGACGATCCGAAGGCGGGGATGGTGCACGTGCGCGGCGGCACCTTCGTGTTCGGCAGCACGCGCGGCTATCAGGACGAACGTCCGGCCGGCGACGGCCGCACGCGCGTCGGCGGTTTCTGGATCGACCAGACCGACGTGACGGTCGCGCAGTTCGCCGCTTTCGTACAGGCGACGGGCTACGTGACCGAGGCCGAGCAGCAGGGCGGCGCGGCGGTGTTTCACGTGCCGACGCGCGACGAACTGAACGCGCGCGACCTCGCGTGGTGGAGCTGGGTGAAGGGCGCGTCGTGGCGCCATCCGCGCGGCCCCGGCAGCGACGTCGAGGGGCGCGGCAACCTGCCCGTCACGCTCGTCACGCAGCGCGATGCGCTCGCGTATGCGCGCTGGCTCGGCCGCGACCTGCCGACCGAAGCCGAATGGGAATACGCGGGCAAGGCCGGCCGCGACGATGCGTCGCTCGACGCGGCGCCGCGCGATGCGCGCGGCAAGCCGGCCGCCAATTACTGGCAGGGCCCGTTCCCCGTGCTCGACACGGCCGAGGACGGGCACGCGGGGCTCGCGCCGGTCGGCTGCTACGCGGCGAACGGCTTCCGGCTCTACGACATGATCGGCAACGCCTGGCAGTGGACGAAGGACGTCTACACCGGCCCGCACCAGTCGCATACGAACGGCGACACGGCGGCCGTCGCACCGGCCGAACGCCGTCACGACACGCCGATGGTCATCAAGGGCGGCTCGTTCCTGTGCTCGCGCGACTACTGCGTGCGCTATCGCGCGTCGTCGCGCGAACGGCAGGAAGCCGATCTCGCCGCGTCGCACATCGGTTTCCGCACGATCCTGAGGGATCCGGCATGATCCGCGTCGCGCGTTTCGTGACGGCCGTCGCGCTCGCGGCGGCCGGTTTCGCCGGCATGCATGGCGCATGCGCGGCCGACGGGCCGGCGCTGCGCGTCGGCGTCACGCGCGGCGTGCATGCGCAGATCATGGACGAAGTCCGGCGCGTGGCCGCGTCGCGTGGATTGAACGTCGACGTCGTCGTGTTCGACGACGCATCGCGCATCGATGCGGCGCTGGCCGGCGGACGAATCGATGCGGCGAGTTTCGAGGATGCGCAGCAACTCGCGGCCACGCGCGCCGCGCACCGCTATGCGCTGACCGCTGTCGCGCCGACCGTGACGCTGCCGATGGCGCTCTATTCGCGCAAGCTGACGAATCTCAATGCGCTGCAGCCGGGCGCGACGATTGCGATTCCGGCCGACGCGCGCGGGATGGCGCGTGCACTCGTGCTGCTGCAGAACGACACGCTGATCACGCTGCGCGAACGGGCCGGGCTTCATGCGACGCTGCGCGACGTGACCGGCAACCGGCTCGGGCTGAAGATCGTCGCGTTGCGCGGCGATCGGCTCTACGCGGCGCTCGATACGGTCGCGTTCGCGGCGATCGACGACGACGGCGCCGCGCGCGCGGGCCTGCAGCCGGCACGCGACAGCATCGGCATCGAGGACGCGCGTTCGCCGTATGCGGGCGTGCTGACCGTGCGCGATGCCGATCGCACGAAGCCGTGGGTCGCGCAGCTTGTCGCCGCGTATCACTCCGACGACGTTGCGCGCTTCATCCTGACGCGCTACCAGGACTCGGTGCGACGGCCGTGGTAGACGCCTACGCGCTGGCCTGCAACGCATGCGGGCGCTGCTGCAACAGCGCGCCGACGCTATCGTTGCGCGAACTGTTCCGGCATCGCGAGCGCTTCGTCGGCGCGCTGACGATCCATCGCGTGCCGAAGCGGCAGATCGGCGAGCGCTGGCGCGCGGGCGAACGCGAGCACGGGCTCGATGCGGACGACGTCGCCGCATGCGATGCGCTCGCCGAGCGGCTGTTCCACCGTTTCGGCGGCGCGAGCGGCGACTGGGCGGTGCTGACGCTGCAGGGCTACGACTATCCGTCGCTCGGCCGCTGCCCGGCGCTCGCGGACGACGGACGGTGCAGCGTGCACGCGGACAAACCGTCGATCTGCGGCGCGGTGCCGCTCGATCCGCTGCTGCCCGACCGCCTGCAAGCGCGCGTGCTGGCCGCGCGGTGCGACGACGCGGTGTGGTTCGGCAGCCGCTGCATCGTCGACGAGACGCAAGCGCAACACGCTGCCGCACACGCGGTGCCGTCGATTGCGCTCGTGCGCGCGACGGAGGTCGTGGACCGCGCCGCGCTCGATGCGTGCCGCGATGCGCTCGCGTTCGAGCGCGCGGTGTGGCGCGATGCGGCGTTCGCGTCGCTGATCGACGGCGGGCAGCCGATGCGCGAAGCGTGGTCGCGGCTCGCGTCGGGCGCGTATCTGACGCTGCCGATCGCGCCCGTGCTGCTGATCGTCGCGTCGCTTTCCGCGCATTGCCGCGCGCTCTGTCTCGACTTCATCGACGCGCAGCTTGCGTTGATCGACGCACGCATCGAAGCGGCGCTCGCGCGCCGGCGTCTCGACGATCGGCCGGCGACGCGCGAGCTACGCGGTTTCGCGCAGGCACTCGAGCGCGCGCGGCAGGTGCTGCTCGCAACGCCGGCACGATCGACGCATACGCACCGTGACGCAGCGGCAATCGAGGCGTGGCTCGACGGCCGGCCGGCAACCGATCTGCAACGGGCCTGACCCGTCGCGCGGCATCGGATCGCGCGATTCCGCCGTTGGCCGCACGAGCCGGCGCAACCGCGCTTCGCCTCAAAGCGCCTCGACGAGCCGCCGGTGACTCTTCTCGCAATACTCGTGACACGCGGCACGCGCGGCGATCGACGCCCCGTGCACGAAGCGCGGCGCATCGACGCGCCGCGACATCGACACGACGATCGACGGCGGCGACGGCTGCAGCGGTAGCTCGACGACTTCGCCGCTTTCGATCAGCGCATCGACGAACAGGCTCGGAATCGCGGCGACGCCGAAGCCGTCGCGCACGAGCTGCACGATCACCGAGATCGACGGCGAGCCGGTGATACGCGTCTCCGACAGCGGCACGCCGTGCGCATGCGCGAGCGTGCGCACGATGTCCTCGAGCGCGCGGTGCGGCGCGGTCCCGCGCCCGTACGTGAGGATCGGCTGCCGCAGCACCTGGCGCGCGAGGCCCGTGCGCGTGGCCGGCAGCAGCCCGGCGCGCGCGATCCAGCGCACGGGATAGTTCGCGAGCGCATCGCAGACCACCGCCGGCTCGTCGCTGCCCTCGACACGAATGATCAGATCGAGTTCGCCCGCCATCAGCCGGCGCTGCAGCACGACGCTGACGTCGACGGTCAGATCGACTTCGAGTTGCGGATAGTCGGCCGCGAGTCGCCGCAGGTAGTGCGGCAGCCAGCTGTGCACGACGGTCTCGATCACGCCGAGCCGCAGCTTGCCGCGCAGCGCGCTTTCGCCGGACGCGGCCGCCTGCAGTTCGTGCGTCGCTTCGACGACTGCCTGCGCATACGCGAGCAGATACTCGCCGTGCGGCGTGAGCCGGAATTCCCGGCTGTCGCGATCGACGAGCACGGTCTGCAGCTCGTCCTCGAGCGCCTTGATGCGTTGCGAGATCGCGGCCGGCGTCGCATGCAGCGCGGCGGCCGTCGTGCGGAAGTTGCGCAGCTTCGCGAGCGTGACGAAGGTTTCGAGAAATCGCGTGTTCATGGGCGGCGGACGGGGCGGGGCGCGCAAAGCTTGCCCGTTACGAAAACTGAACGGGACCGGGGAAAACCCGATGGTTCGTTAAGAAATTCTATACACCGGCCGTAAAAAAACTCGTTGGCGGCCAAAATTTTTCTTTTCTATTCTTCGGCGTATCCCATCCACGCGACACCGTCGCTCGCCTGCTTCCCGATCCGCCGATGAACCCGATCACGCCCTCCGAATTCCGTCAGTCCGTGCGCCGCGGCGCATTCCGCGGCCCGACCGCCGGTCACTGCGGGCCGTTCGCGCAAGCGAACCTCGCGATCCTGCCCGATGCGTATGCGCACGATTTCCTGCGCTTCTGCCAGGCGAACCCGAAGGCGTGCCCGCTGCTTGGCGTCGGCGAGCCCGGCGCGTTCCGGCTCGATGTGCTCGGCGACGATCTCGACATCCGCACCGACGTGCCGAGCTACAACGTCTATCGCGACGGACGCCTGACCGAGCGCGTCGACTCGCTCGAGGCGCTGTGGCGCGACGATTTCGTCGTATTTGCGATCGGCTGCTCGTTCTCGTTCGAGGACATGCTCGCACGCGAAGGGATCGCGCTCCGTCATGTCGAGGAAGGCCGCAACGTGCCGATGTATCGCACGTCGATTCCGAACCGCCGTGCGGGCGTGTTCGGCGGCCAGCTCGTCGTATCGATGCGGCCGATGCGCGGCGCCGACGCGATACGCGCGGTGCAGATCACGAGCCGGTTTCCGGGCGTGCACGGCGCGCCGATCCATCTCGGCGATCCGCGCGAACTCGGCATCGCCGATCTCGGCGCGCCCGATTTCGGCGACGCCGTGACGATTCGCGAAGGCGAACTGCCGGTGTTCTGGGCGTGCGGCGTGACGCCGCAAACCGCGCTGATGGAGGCGAAGCTGCCGCTCGCGATCGCGCATACGCCGGGCCACATGCTGATGACGGACATCACGAACGCGTCGCTGGCCGTGTTCTGACGCAACGCGGCGGCCCGCCGGCCGCCGGCTCGATACCGTCGCGGCCGATGCCGCGACCGACCGACGATCCGCCCCGGCCGGAGGGCGGCGCGCATCCGCGCAGCGTGCCGCGCGGTTCGGCGCGGCACGACTTTGACGGCGCTTAACGACAGGAGCCACACCATGGAAAGCAAGACCCTCGCGGCGGGAACCGCCGAGCCCGAGCGCCCCGCGCGCAGCGGCCTGTTCTCGTGGTACGCCGACGCGCAGCCGCGCGAGCGCCGCGCCTTCTGGAGCTGCAAGGTCGGCTACATGCTCGACGGGATGGACACGCAGATGCTGTCGTTCGTGATCCCGACGATCGTCGCGACCTGGGGCATCTCGCTCGCCGATGCCGGCTTCATCGGCACGATCACGCTGCTCGCCTCGGCGGCCGGCGGCTGGCTCGCCGGGCTGCTGTCCGACCGGATCGGCCGCGTGCGCACGCTGCAACTCACGGTGCTCTGGTTCGCGGTGTTCACCGCGCTGTGCGGGCTCGCGCAGAACTATCATCAGCTGGTCGCCGCGCGCGCGTTGATGGGCTTCGGCTTCGGCGGCGAATGGACGGCCGGCGCCGTGCTGATCGGCGAAGTGATCCGCGCGCGCGATCGCGGCAAGGCGGTCGGCCTCGTGCAGTCGGGCTGGGCAATCGGCTGGGGGCTCTGCGCGCTGCTGTATGCGCTGCTGTTCTCGGTGCTGCCCGCCGAGCTCGCATGGCGTGCGCTGTTTCTCGTCGGGCTCGCGCCGGCGCTGCTCGTCGTCGTGATTCGCCGCTACGTGAAGGAGCCGGACGTCTACCAGAAGGAGAAGGCCGCGCAGGCACGCGAAGCCGATGCGCCGCGCTTCACCGAGATCTTCGCGCCGAAGCTGATCACGACGACGCTGCGCGCGGCGCTGCTGACGACGGGCGCGCAAGGCGGCTACTACGCGATCACGACCTGGCTGCCGACGTTTCTGAAGACCGAGCGCCATCTGACCGTGATGGGCACGGGCGGCTATCTCGCGATGATCATCCTCGGCTCGTGGGTCGGCTATCTGACGAGCGCGTACCTGACCGACCGGCTCGGCCGCAAGCCGAACTTCATCCTGTTCGCGCTCGGCTCGATGGCGATCGCGTTCGCATACACGTCGCTGCATCTGACCGATACGTCGATGCTGTTCCTCGGTTTCCCGCTCGGCTTCTTCGCATCGGGCATCTTCTCCGGCATGGGCGCATTCCTCACCGAGCTGTTCCCGACGCGCGTGCGCGGCTCGGGGCAGGGCTTCTGCTACAACGTCGGCCGCGCGATCGGCGCCTTGTTTCCGTTCCTGATCGGCGCGCTCGCGAAACACTACGGGCTCGGCGCAAGCATCGGCATCTTCGCGGTCGCCGCGTACGGCGTGATGATCGTCGCCGCGCTGACGCTGCCCGAGACGCGCGGCCGCGAACTCGACGCCGCGTAAGCGGCGCACCGCCCGCCCGTTCGTTCTTTCCCGTTTTCACCGCTTCGTCACACGGCGCGCGATGCGCGCCGTGCGGCGGCGCTCGTCCTCCGATTCAACGACGCATCGAGTTCATCGCCATGACTGACCGACAGACTTCCCCCGTTTCCTCCGACGCCGCGCGCTGGCAATTCTGGATCGACCGCGGCGGCACGTTCACCGACATCGTCGCGCGCCGGCCCGACGGCACGCTCGTTACGCACAAGCTGCTGTCGGAGAACCCCGAGCAGTATCGCGACGCGGCCGTGGCCGGCATCCGCCATCTGCTGGGCCTCGCCGACGGCGAGCCGATCACGCCCGAACGCGTCGACATGGTGAAGATGGGCACGACCGTCGCGACCAACGCGTTGCTCGAGCGCAAGGGCGAACGCACCGCGCTCGCGACGACGCGCGGCTTTCGCGACGTGCTGCGCATCGCATACCAGAACCGGCCGCGGCTGTTCGATCTCGACATCGTGTTGCCCGATGCGCTGTACGAGACCGTCGTCGAGATCGACGAACGCGTCGGCGCGCACGGCGAGGTCGTGACGCCGCTCGATCTTGCCGGCGCCGAGGCGGTGCTGCGCCGCGTGTTCGACGACGGCGTGCGCGCGCTCGCGATCGTGCTGATCCACGGCTATCGCTACACGGCGCACGAACGCGCGCTCGCGCAGCTCGCGCGGCGCATCGGCTTCACGCAGGTGTCGGCGTCGCACGAGGTGTCGCCGCTGATGAAGATGGTGTCGCGCGGCGACACGACGGTCGTCGACGCGTATCTGTCGCCGATCCTGCGTCGCTACGTCGAACAGGTCGCGCACGAGATGCCGGGCGTGAACCTGCAATTCATGCAGAGCAGCGGCGGGCTCACGCGCGCCGATGCGTTCCAGGGCAAGGACGCGATCCTGTCGGGCCCGGCGGGCGGCATCGTCGGCATGGTGCGCGCCGCGCGCGCGGCCGGCTTCGAGCGCGTGATCGGCTTCGACATGGGCGGCACGTCGACCGACGTGTCGCACTACAACGGCGAGTTCGAGCGCGTGTTCGAGACGCAGGTGGCCGGTGTGCGGATGCGCGCGCCGATGATGAGCATCCATACCGTCGCGGCGGGCGGCGGCTCGGTGCTGAGCTTCGACGGCGCGCGGCTGCGTGTCGGTCCCGAATCGGCCGGCGCGAATCCGGGGCCGGCCGCGTACCGGCGCGGCGGCCCGCTGACCGTGACCGACTGCAACGTGATGCTCGGCAAGATCCAGCCCGACTATTTCCCGCGCGTGTTCGGCCCGCATGCCGACGCGCCGCTCGACCGCGACGGCGTGGTCGCGAAGTTCCGCGCGCTCGCCGACGAGATCCATGCGGCGACCGGCCGGCGCGAGACGCCCGAGGCGCTCGCGGAAGGCTTCCTCGAGATCGCGATCGGCAGCATGGCGAACGCGATCAAGAAGATCTCGGTGCAGCGCGGCCACGACGTGTCGCGCTATGTGCTGACGACGTTCGGCGGCGCGGGCGGCCAGCATGCGTGCGGCGTCGCCGATGCGCTCGGCATGACGCAGGTGTTCGCGCATCCGCTTGCCGGCGTGCTGTCGGCCTACGGAATGGGGCTTGCGGATCAGACCGCGATGCGCGAGCGCGCGATCGAGGCCGTGCTGTCCGACGCTTCGCTGCCCGCGCTGAACGCGGCGCTCGACCGGCTGACCGACGAGGCCGTCGGCGCGCTGCTCGAACAGGGCGTGCCGCCCGAGCGCATCGCGACCGAACGGCGCGTGCATCTGCGCTACCAGGGCACCGATTCGGCGCTCGACGTGCCGGCCGGCAGCGTCGACGCGATGCAGCGCGCGTTCGAAGCCGCCTATCGGCAGCGCTATGCGTTCCTGATGCCGGGCACGCCGCTCGTCGTCGAACTCGCGTCGGTCGAGGCGATCGGCCGCTCCGACGCACCGGTCGAGATCGCGCCGCTCGCGCCCCGCGGCGACGGCGACGCGCCGCGCGCCGATACCGTCGCGCGCTTCTATTCCGGCGGCGCGTGGCACGACGCCGCGCTGTACGTGCGCGACACGCTGCTCGCCGGCGACGCGATCGACGGCCCGGCGATCATCGCCGAACGCAACGGCACGACCGTCGTCGAGCCCGGCTGGCGCGCGCAGATGACGGCGCAGGGCAATCTCGTGCTGACGCGCACGACGCCGCTGCCGACGCGTCGCTCGCTCGGCACCGACGCCGATCCGGTGCGGCTCGAGATCTTCAACAACCTGTTCATGTCGATCGCCGAACAGATGGGGCTGCGGCTGCAGAACACCGCGTACTCGGTCAACATCAAGGAGCGGCTCGACTTCTCGTGCGCGATCTTCGACCGCGACGGCAACCTGATCGCGAACGCGCCGCACATGCCCGTGCATCTCGGCTCGATGGGCGAAAGCATCCGCACGGTGATCGAGCGCAACCGCGGCCGCATGCGCGACGGCGACGTCTTCATGCTGAACGACCCGTACCACGGCGGCACGCACCTGCCGGACGTGACCGTCATCACGCCGGTATTCGCGGACGGCGCCGACGAACCGCTGTTCTACGTCGGCTCGCGCGGCCACCATGCGGACATCGGCGGCACGACGCCCGGTTCGATGCCGCCCGATTCGACGCATATCGAAGAGGAAGGCGTGCTGATCGACAACTGGCTGCTCGTGTCGGCCGGCACGCTGCGCGATGCCGACACGCGCGCGCTGCTCGCGTCGGGCCGCTATCCGGCGCGCAACGTCGACCAGAACATGGCCGACCTGCGTGCGCAGATCGCTGCGAACCAGAAGGGCGTCGACGAACTGCGCCGAATGGTCGCGCAGTTCGGCCGCGAGGTCGTGCTCGCGTTCATGCAGCACGTGCAGGACAACGCGGAGGAGGCCGTGCGGCGCGTGATCGGCGCGCTGCAGGACGGCGCCTACCGCTATGCGCTCGACAACGGCGCGGAGATTCGCGTCGCGATTCGCGTGAACCGTGCGGCGCGCTGCGCGGAGATCGACTTCACCGGCACGTCGGCGCAGCTCGACAACAACTTCAACGCGCCGAAGGCGGTCTGCATGGCGGCGGTGCTGTACGTGTTCCGCACGCTCGTCGGCGACGACATCCCGCTGAACGCCGGCTGCCTGAAGCCGCTGACCGTGATCGTGCCCGCGCATTCGATGCTCAATCCCGACTATCCGGCCGCGGTCGTGTCGGGCAACGTCGAGACGTCGTCGGCGATCACGAACGCGCTGTACGGCGCGCTCGGCTGCGTCGCGTCGAGCCAGGGGACGATGAACAACTTCACGTTCGGCAATGCGCAATACCAGTACTACGAGACGATCGCGGGCGGCAGCGGCGCGGGCCCCGGCTTCGCAGGCGTCGGCGCCGTGCAGACGCACATGACGAACTCGCGGCTGACCGATCCCGAAGTGCTCGAATGGCGCTATCCGGTGCGCGTCGATTCGCATCGGATCCGCGCCGGCTCGGGCGGACGCGGGCGCTGGCACGGCGGCGATGGTGCGGTGCGGCGAATCCGCTTCCTCGAGCCGATGACCGCGTCGATCCTGTCGAACAACCGGATCCACGCGCCGTTCGGCGCGGCCGGCGGCGAGCCGGGCGCGCTCGGCCGCAACATGATCGAGCGCGCGGACGGCACGATCGAGACGCTCGACCACATCGCCCGCGCGCAGATGGCGCCCGGCGACGTATTCGTCGTCGAAACGCCGGGCGGCGGCGGCTACGGCGCGGCCGACTGAGGCCGGCGAAGGCGGGCGGCGCGCGCTGCACGCGCGCGTCCGTCCGATAAAAAAGAAAAAACAAAGCGTTATTGCGCGCCGATTGAAAAAGCCGCTTAATGAAAAGCGGTTATTCGACGGAATTCGCAATGAAATCGCATGTTACGCGGCAAATCGAGCCGATTCGATGCGTGCGCACCGGTTTCATGAGTATTCCGTCCCCAAAACGCCCGGACCCGCCGCAAACGCCCGCCAGACGGGGCGATGCACCGTTTCGGTCCACGCCGATTCTTGCCGTCGCAACCATTTCACGACGCGTTGCGCGAGCGAAAAAGCGCATTCCCCAATCGAGTGCCGGTTCCTTGACACCCCATTTGAAATGTGAGTGCCAATCGTCATCGTCATTTGATAAGATGGGTCCGTCATTCGCGCGGCGTGGCCGCGCGCATGATCGCGAATGCCGGGTCGCATCAGCAGGAACAAGTACCGGACGAGGATCGCTGTCACGACATCACGGCTGCCCGGCCCGCACGCGTCGCGCGTGCGCGCCCGGCGGGCGGCGTGCTCGTCTCCGTCTACACTGTGCGTTTTTTTTGGGTCGGGGCGTGTCATGGATGACGAAAACGATAGCGCAGTGCTCGAGGCGCATGTCGGAACGCGCAGCCCGTGCTGGCGGCTCGGCAGCGACAGCAATGCACTCGAACTCGCCGCCGTGCGCGGGATGACCAACGTCAGCGTCGCGCTCACCGGCGAGCAGGCCGCGCGCATTCGTGCGCTCACCGGCGTCACGTCGCACCTCGTGCTCGACATCGTGCTGTTCGGCGAGCGCGTGCCGCTTCACCTCGTCGGCAGGAAGGTCAACACGACCGATTGGGCCGGCACCGCGTCGGCGTACACCGATACCGCCTCCGTGGCCGGCGATCTCGCACACGGGCTCGCGTTCGCCGAGCAGGTCGTGTCCGAAGTGAATTCGCTCGTCGTGATCCTCGATCGCAACGGCATGGTGCAGCGCTTCAACCGGCTCTGCGAGGAAGTGACGGGCAAGCGCGAGGTCGACGTGATCGGCCGCAGCGCGTTCGAGCTGTTCATGAGCCCCGAGCAGGGCGCGCAGTCGCGCAGCAACATCACGGGCTTTTTTGCGAGCAACCGCGCGTTCTCGGTCGAGCGCTACATCAACACCGTGAACGGGCCGCGGCTGTTCCAGTTCCGCAACAAGTTCGTGCAGAGCGGCAGCGGCGCGGACGAGCAGTATCTGATCTGCTCCGGCATCGACATCACCGAGGAGCGCAACGCGCAGCAGCGGCTCACCGAGCTCGCGAACACCGACGTGCTGACGGGGCTGCCGAACCGCCATGCGATCAGCGAGCGCATCCGCACGGTGATCGCCCAGCAGACCGGCGACACGCCGGGCCAGGTCGGCATCCTGTTCCTCGATCTCGACAACTTCAAGCGCGTCAACGATCACTACGGCCATATCACCGGCGACCGGCTGCTGCAGGACGTCTCGGCGATCATCAACGGCTGCCTGCCGTCCGGCGCGACGCTCGCGCGGCTCGGCGGCGACGAGTTCCTCGTGCTGTTCGAGCAGGGCACGCGCGCGCTGCTCGAAGCGACCGCGCAGATCATTCTCGAACGGCTGCGCACGCCGATCCATCTCGGCCTGATGGAGGTCTACACGAGTTGTTCGATCGGCATCGCGATGCATCCGCAGCACGGCGATTCGCTCGAAACGCTGATCCGCAATGCCGATACGGCGATGTACGTCGCGAAGGAAGCGGGCAAGCATACGTATCGCGTGTTCTCGCTCGAGATGAACCAGCGCGTCGCGAAGTACATGTGGCTCGACACGAACCTGCGCAAGGCGCTCGAGGAAGAACAGTTCGTGCTGCATTACCAGCCGGTCGTCGACATCGCGACCGGCGACGTGCATGCAGTCGAAGCGCTGATCCGCTGGCAGTCGCCCGATCGCGGGCTCGTCGCGCCGGTCGAGTTCATTCGTTTCGCGGAGGAGTCGGGGCTGATCGCGCCGCTCGGGCGCTGGGTGATGCGCACGGCCGCGGCGCAGGCCGCCGCGTGGAAGGCGAAGGGGCTCGGCGTGCGGATCGCGGTGAACGTGTCGGCGCGTCAGCTGCAGGACATGAACATCGTTCATCAGTTCGCGTCGATCGTCGATGCGGCGGGCCTGAAGCCGGGCCTGCTCGACATCGAGCTGACCGAGAGCTGCTTCATCGACGACGAGCATGGCGCGCACGGACTGATGAAGCAGTTCCGCCAGCTCGGCGCGAAGATTCACCTCGACGATTTCGGCACCGGCTATTCGTCGCTGTCGCAACTGTCGCGGTTGCCGCTCGATGCGATCAAGCTCGACCGCAGCTTTATCACGGGCATCGATCGCAATCCGCGTTCGCAGGCGCTCGTGCGCTCGGTCGTGTCGCTCGCGAATGCGCTGAACTTCTCGGTGATCGCGGAAGGCGTCGAGACGCATGCGGAAGCCGAGTTCCTGAAGCAGATCGATGTCGGCCACGCGCAGGGCTATTACTTCGCGCGGCCGATGCCCGCCCACGCCTTCGAGGCGTGGCTCGCGGAGACGCGAAAGCTCAGGCTGATCGCCTGAGCGTTCCGAACCGGCTGTCGCCGCAAGGCGACAGCCGTTCCATCACACCGTGCGCAGCTTCGACACGCGACGGTTCTGCAGCATCACGAGGCGTTCCATGTAGGCCAGATCCTTCGGCTCGATCGTGAACGCCGAATGCACCCAGTCCTCGGTGATGTCCATCAGCTCGGAACGCGTGAGCTGGAACACGCGCTCGCGCGCGCGCAGCATCGCGCGAATTCCGTTCAGCTTCGGCTTCATCACGTCGATGAACGTGCGCGTCGCGAGATACGCGTCGCCGGGCTCGAACGTGTGATCGATCAGCCCGCGATCCTCGTACCACTCTGCCGCGTGTGCTTCGCCGGTCGCGATCAGCGCTTCGGCGAGACTGCGGTCCGCCTTGCGCGCGACGAGCGAATAACCGCCCATCCCCGGAAAGAGGTTGAACGCGATTTCCGGGAAGCCGAGCTTCACGCCCTTCTGCGCGAGCACATAGTGATGCGCGAGCGCGGCCTCGAAACCGCCGCCGAGCGCGCTGCCTTCGACCATCGCGATCGAGATCGCGCCCGTGCCGAAGCCGGTGTAGATCTCGTACACGCCGTCGATGCACGAGCGCGCGTACGCCATCAGCAGATCGCGCCGGCCGCTGCGGATTGCGTCGACGAAGAAGCTCAGATCGCCGCCGACATTGAACAGCTCGGGCACGAGCGAGCCGGTGACCCAGAAGTCGAATCGCAGGCCCGAGTCGCGGGCGACGCGCGCGAGATGGATGATGTCGGTGACGAGTTGCTGGTTGAAGCACGGCCGCGGTTCGGATCGGAGCATCATCCACATGATGTTTCTGCCTTCCTCATAAAAAGCGGTGAGCTGCGTGAGTTCGCCGGCTTCATAGAACGGGCGGCAGGCGGGATGTGATTGGAGCTGCATGGCAATCCTCGTTGAATGTGGTTTTTGAAAGACCACGCGTGCGGCGCCGTGCGTGGCGGAGCGGCCGCGCCGGGCGCCGCACGCGAGGCATCGCCATTGTTGCGCGCGCACAAAAGTCGAAATGCGGGGAATAACGCACGAATCGGACGTCGATCGCGATTCGCGGGGCTCGGTTGTAAGGAATGACGGCGAAGGGCGTCGCGGGTCGGTGCCGGGCGGCGAAAACAAGCGTCCGCTTACGCGGCGAAAGCGGTGTCGGGCCGGCAGACGGCGACGACGCGGTGCGTGCGGTGCGTCGCTGCGGTGCGGCATGTGTGTGGGCGAGATGACATAGGGATACGTCAGCCGGCGTATCCGCTGTTCGTTCTTTTATAAGAAAACGTTTCAACCGGCGCCCGCAGGCTTGAATACATCACGTCGTGATATAAAATCGAAACAGGCTTCGCGCCATCGGCACGATGGCGCAGCGTGGACCGAACCCGACCGCGTGTTGCGCGCGTTCTCGCCGGATGACCGGCCGGTTGACGAAAGCCGCGCGGCGATTACGCGCGTGCGACAGGGTGAGCGCAGCCGCGCGCAAACGTATGCGCGCGTGCCGGGCCGTCGTGCGGCGGCGTAAGGGGAAACGACGATGCTGGTTACCTTTCGATCATCCGCGGCGCCCGACATCGTGATGCTGCGCGATCTGGCGCAGTATCTGCTGGGGCTCATCGGCAAGGGGCTCGACGTGCGCGGCGTGATTTCGACGGACGAGTTGCCGGGCGCGATTGCGCGGCTCGAGCAGGCGATCGGTGACGACGCGGCGCAGGCGCGCATGCACGCGCACTCGACGCCGGCGCTGCACGCGGAGGCATCGCCGCACGCCGGCGGGCTCGCGCAGCGTGCGTGGCCGCTGCTCGAGATGATGCGCGCGGCGCGCGATCAGGGGCGACATGTGATGTGGGGCGTGTAGACGCGCGACGCGTGTCTTGCGCCGCAGGGCTGGACCTCCGCTGCAAGGCCGACGGCCGCGTGTCGAACGACGCGGCGGCCGTCGGCCGTTTTTTTGCATGCGCGTTACGGGTGGCGATGCCGCGAGGTGCGTCGCGACGATCGGTGCAGCAGCCTGTCGCGCGTGCGGTCGCGGCTGCGCCGTTCGGCAAAGAACAGCACCGCGAACACGAGGATTGCGAGCAGGATGACGATCCTGACGATACCGTGGTCCATATCGCCTCCGGCAGTGAGTGGGCCGATGCGCGTGGCGGCGAGCCTCAGCCTGCCGGCATGCAGGTGCCGACGAGCTTCGTGTCGATGAAGCGCTTGGCCAGCGCAATCGAGATCCTGAGCGCGTCCGTGTCGTGGCGGAGCACGTGATGCTTCGGGTCGAACAGGTGCGCTTCGTGGCGCCCTTGCGCATCGCGCCAGCACACGACGGCGAGCGGCCGATACAGCGCGCCGAGTTCGAGGCCTTCTCCGGCCGCCGGCTCGACGAGCGCGCACGCACGGATCTCACATTGACGATAGCGCAGGCAGAGCGCGGATTCCATCGTGTTCTCCTCGGACGGCGCGCGTTCCGGCCCCGCGCCCGCCCGCACGCGCGGAGAGGCATTTGATCGGACGAATTCCCGGCGCGGCGCGTGTGCCGAGTGCGATCACGTGAGCATCGGCATCGCTTCGATCAGCGCGATGCCGATCAACGCGCCGATCGCCGCGCCGACCAGCTTCGGATGACACCGTTCGAGATGCAGGGCCGTCAGCAATGCGCCGACCAGAATCACGCCCAGCAGCGCAAATGCGACGACGAGGTAACCGATTTCGAAATCGTTGTTGATCACCATGATGCCTCCTTCTCCATGTCGGGCGCGTCGTCTCTGCCGAGGCGGCGCACGCGTACCGGCGCGACTGTGCACGCTTGACGGAATGCCTGAATTATATATCACAACGTGATACATATGGCTCGCTGCGCACGGCATGAAACGGCGGCTGCGCCATCGTGCGGGCGGCCGCGCATCGGCGTGCCAGGCGCCGTTCGTGCTCGGCTTGACGCTCGCGAACGCGGCGCCCACACTGGGCCGCATCACGATCACGGATGATGCGCAAAGTGTTCGACGTGCTGCTTTTTTCTTCCCGACTCGTCGGCTGCGCGGCGCTCGCCGCCTGCGCGGTTTCGCTCGGCATCGGCGCCGCGGCGCAGGCGCAATCGGCCGACGCCGCGAACGGCGACGAAGCGCCGGTGACGCTCGAACGCGACGTGCACGAGTTCGTGCTGCAGCACGACGGCGCGCTCGTCGAACACGACGATTCGACGTTGCGCGCGAACGATGCGAACGGCATCGACGCGATCGCGCAGCGCTACGTCTGGTTCGACAAGCATCTGGAGAAGGTCGAGCTGCTCGCGGCGGAGACGATCGATCGCGACGGCGTCGCACATCCGGTCGGCGCCGACGGTATCCGCGACGTGCAGGAGCCGCGCTCCGCCGGCGCGCCGACGTTCCAGGACGGCGTGCTGCGCACCGTCGTGTTCCCGGCGGTCGCAGCCGGTGCGCGCACGCGCATCGTGTTTCGCAAGACGCGCACGAAGCCGGTCAACCCCGGCTACTTCGGCTACACCGTCGAGCCGTCGCGCGAGCCGGTCGACGAGCAGCGGCTGATCTTCGACGTGCCGGCCGACATGCCGCTCGTCGCCGATGCGCGCGGTTACGTCGCGCTGCCGCCCGTCACCGAGAACGGCCGCACGCGCTACACGTTCACGTATCGGCACGGTCCATACGCGCGCATCGAAAAGGGTTCGGTCGGCTATCCCGATTACGGCGATCACCTCGTCGTGTCGACGCTGCCCGACTACGCGGCGTTCGCCGCGCGTTACCGGAACGCGGCCGCCGATCCGGGCGCGAACGATCCGGCCGTCGTGCAGCTCGCGCAGTCGCTGACGGCCGACGCACCCGACCCGCGCGACAAGGCGCGCATCCTCTACGACTGGGTGCAGACGAACGTGCGCTACGTCGCGCTGTTTCTCGGCGAAACGGCGGCGGCGCCGCATCGCGTGACCGACATCCTGCGCAACCGCTACGGCGACTGCAAGGACCACGTCGCGCTGTTCGGCGCGCTGCTCGGTGCGGTCGGCATTCGCAGCGAACCGGTGCTGCTGAACCTCGGCGCGGTCTATACGCTGCCGTCCGTGCCCGGCTATGGCGCGGGCGCGATCAATCATGCGATCACGTGGCTGCCCGACTTGGGGTTGTACGCGGACACGACGACCACCGGCATCGCGTTCGGCTATCTGCCGCCGATCGTGATGGATCGCCCCGCGCTGCTCGTCGATTCGGGCGTGCTGTCGCGTACGCCCGCCACGCAGCCGCGGCGGCGCACCGCTCGGCTCGACATCGACGCCGCCGTGCGCGGCGACGCGCGTTTTCATGCGTACGTCGAGGACGAAGGCTGGACCGCCGAGCTCGAACGCTCGGTGTTCCGTCGTGCGACGCCCGACCGCATCGGTCAGCTCGCGAACGAGCGTCTGATGCAGACCGGCCTGCGCGGGCGCGCGCAGTTGACGACGAGCGATCGGCGCACGCATGCCGGGCCGTTCGACGTGACGATGTCCGGCACGCTCGATCATCCGGTCTGGCCGGACGGCACGACGGCCGTGCCTGCGCTGTCGAGCGTCGGGGGCGGCATCGCGACGCAGGTTCAGGCGTGGTTGCAGGAGCCGGTGCGCACACAGCCGTGGGTCTGCATCGGCGGCAGGTTCGACGAGACCGCGCAGATCGCGCTGCCGCCCGACGTCGCGGTGATCGACGTGCCGGCCGACAAGGCAGTGCGCGACCGCTTCGTCGATTTCACGTCGCACTACGTGTTCGATCCGGTCGCGCGCGTCGTGCAGATCACGCGACGGCTGGATGCGACGTTCGATGGCCAGGTGTGTTCGCCCGAAACGTTCGCGACGCTGCGCGCATCGCTCGAGCGGATCGAGCGCGACACGCAGGCGCAGATCGTCGTGCGCGCACGGCAACGTTGAGCGCCGCGCGCGATCCGCGAACGCGGACGCGGCGGCAAACCGCAATCGCGTGCGCCGGCGGGCGCCGGCACACGCGCAGGAGAGAAACGATGACGGAACGAGACTACGAAATCGCCGATCTATCGAAGGAACTGCTCGTCAGGATCGTGCAGGGCACGGTGACGAACGGCGCGACGGTCGATCCGCAGCAGTGCGCGACGCTCGCGGTGCAGTGCGCGACCGTACTGATCGACACGCTGGAGGCGCGCAGCGACGCGGGCGGCTGAACGGCAGCGCGCGTTGCGCGAGTTCACGGAGCCGCGCGAGCCGTGCCGCGTGAAGCCGGTCGACGTGCCGCACGAGCAGCGCAAGCGCTGCTCGATCACCGACGGCGACGTGGCGCAACGGCGACCACGGCGTGCCGAAGCCGTCATGCCGCGGCGTCTGCGTCGGCGTCAGCGCGCAGCGCGCCCGGCGGCCGCCCGACGACGCGCTTGAACGCGCGGCTGAACGCGGCGAGCGATCCGTAGCCGAGCCGATACGCGACCGTTTCGATCGCCTCGCGATCGCGCGCGATCCAGCGTGCGGCGAGCCGCATCCGCAGCTCGGTCAGGTAGCGCACGGGCGTCATCCCGGTCGCGGCAAGAAACCGTTCGGCGAACACCGAACGCGACACGCCGGCCTCGGCGGCGAGTTCGGCAACGCTCCAGTTGCGGCCGGGATCGCGATGCAGCGCGACGATCGCGCGGCCGAGCTTCGGCTCGCGCAGCGCCTGCACCCAGCCGGACGCGTCGCCGCATCCGCATTCGACCCAGCCGCGCACGATGAACGCGGCGACGACGTCCGCGAGCCGCGCGAGAATGCCCGCGAAGCCCGCACGCTCGGCGCAGGATTCGCGTTCCATCGCGTCGAGCATCGGCCGGATCTCCGGATAGCGTGCGAGCAGCGTGCCGACGTGCATGAACTCGGGCATCGTGCCGACGAGCGGCTGCATCCCGCCGAGATCGAGTTCCATGCACGCGCTGAAGATCAGCGCATCGCCGCCCGCGGAATCGGCCGCGGCGCCGTCGGGCGCCGCGCCCGTCGACGCGACCGACGCGACCGAATCGCAAATACGCGCGACCTCGAAGCCGCCGATCTCGCGGCACGGCACGTCGGGGTCGGACACGAGCGTATGCATGTTGCCGTGCGGCAGCAGGATCGCATCGCCGGCCTCGAGCTGCATCGTCGTGCCGGCCGCGTCGCGCAGCAGCACGGGCCCGCGCCCGACGAAATGGAACTGCGCGCGACCGGGCGCCTGCCCGAAGCTCAGGCCGAACGGCCGCGCGACCTGGATGCGGCGGTACTGGACGCCGCTCAGCCGCATCCCGAGCAGTAGCTCGCTGACGAGATCGTGCGCGTCGGGCGTGACGGGAGGCAGCGTGTCGGGCATCGCATTCTCGGACGTTTGATCAATAAAGACGGATTGTATGTCATAGACCGTCCTGCCGTCGCTCCTTACGATACGCCGTCATCGACCTTTTACGATACGGAACGACGGATGAATCCCGGAATCTCCTCCACCGCCGCGCAGGCGGCTCCCCGCGAACCGGCCTGGGGCGCGGTGTTCGCGATGGCGCTCGGCGTGTTCGGGCTCGTCACGGCCGAATTCCTGCCCGCGAGCCTGCTCACGCCGATGGCCGACAGTCTCGGCGTCACCGAAGGCGTCGCCGGTCAGGCGGTCACCGCGACCGCGACGGTCGCGCTCGTGACGAGCCTGCTGATCGCCGCCGCGACGCGCACGATCGACCGCCGGCGCGTGCTGCTCGCGTTCTCGTTGCTGCTGGTCGCCTCGAATCTCGCGGTCGCGTTCGCGACGAACCTGACGACGGTGCTGATCGGCCGCGTCGTGCTCGGCATCGCGCTCGGCGGCTTCTGGACGATGGCGACCGCGACCGCGATGCGACTCGTGCCGGCCGCGATGGTGCCGCGCGCGCTGTCGATCATCTTCAGCGGCGTCGCCGTCGCGACGATCGCGGCCGCGCCGCTCGGCAGCTACTTCGGTCACCTGATCGGCTGGCGCAACGTGTTCCTGATCGCGGCCGCGCTCGGCGGCGTCGCGTTCCTGTCGCAGGTCGCGACGCTGCCGTCGATGCCGCCGAGCGGCACGACGCGGCTGCGCACGCTGATCGACGTCCTGCGCCGGCCGGGCGTCGGCCTCGGGATGTTCGCGACGACGCTCGTCTTCACCGGTCACTTCGCCTTCTTCACGTATCTGCGGCCGTTCCTCGAGCAGGTCGCGGGCGTCGGCGTGAACGGGCTGTCGGCGATCCTGCTCGGCTACGGCGTCGCGAACTTCGTCGGCACGTCGCTCGCGGGCCGCGTGCTCGAACACCGGCTGCGGCCGATGCTGATCGCGATGCCCGCGCTGATGGTCGTGCTCGGCGTGCTGCTGGTCGTGCTCGGCCGCGCACCGGCGATCGATGCGATCCTCGTCGCGTTGTGGGGGATGGCGTTCGGCGGCGTGCCGGTCGCATGGTCGACGTGGGTCACGCGCACGGTGCCCGACGAAGCGGAGAGCGCGGGCGGCCTCATCGTCGCGGCCGTGCAGCTCGCGATCGCGACGGGCGCGGCGGCGGGCGGCGTCGTGTTCGATGCGACCGGCGCAGGCGGCGTGTTCGTCGGCGCGGCGGTGGTGCTGGCCGTCGCGGTCGCGACGATCGTCACCGCGGTGCCGAAGCGCGTCGAAGCCGTGTCGTAACGAGTGCAGTGTGCGGTGCCGGGCCGGGCACCGCTTCGATTCGTCGACGGGAATGTCTCGTTGCGCGCGCGCCGGCCGGTGCAACGGCGGCGGCGCGCAGCAACACGCGCGTGCCGCGCGGTTCCGCTTCGATGCGATCGCGCCGACGCGCGCGGCGTCGGCGTCAGCATCGACCTCAGCCTCAGCCGCGTGGCGGCACGAGCGCCGCAAGCGCCTTCATCGCCTGAATGTACGGATACGGCCCGTGGCTGATGCGCGACACGCCGCATGCGGCGAGTTCCGCGATCGTCGGCGTGTCGGCCACGCGCATGACGTTCACCGGCAGCGGCGATGCCGCCGTCAGCTTGCGGATCAGCGCGGGCGACTTCAGGCCCGGCACGAACAGCCCGTCCGCCCCGGCTTCCGCGTAGGCGCGTGCGCGCGCGAGCACTGCGTCGATCAGTGCCTCGTCGTGCGTGTCGGCGGGGACGACGAAACAGACGTCCGCGCGCGCATTGATGAAATATCCGCTGCCGCTCTTGTCGGCCGCGCGGCGCGCTGCGGCGATGCGCGCAACCGCTTCGTCGACGCTGCGCACTTCGCCCGTCGCGGGAACACTGTCCTCGAGATTGCAGCCGATCGCGCCGGCCTCGATGCTCAGCGCGATCGTATCGGCGACGTCGTCGGGTTGCTCGCCGTAGCCGCTTTCGAGATCGGCGCTGACCGGCAGGTCGGTCGCGGCGACGATGCGGGCAAGCAGCTCGATGGCCAGCGCGCGCGGCATGTCTTCGCCGTCCGCGTAACCGTTGGCTTTCGCGATCGACCAGCTTCCGGTCGCGAGGGCGGGCGCGCCGGTGTCGGCGACGGCGCGCGCGCTGCCCGCATCCCAGACGTTGAACAGCACCAGCGGATCGCCGGCGCGATGCAGTGCGCGAAAGCGGGCATGCTTGTCAGCAGTTGTCATATGCGTGTCTCCTGGTTGGCGGATCGAGTGCCGCGATGAAGGATACGCTTTCGCGCCGCGCGCGCACGGAAAATCTCGCGACGGCTCAGTCGCGCGCCGGCGGTGCCTCGGACAGCATGCGCAACTGGCCGCGCAACGCGTCCATATCGCCCGCCGCGAACGGCTTTTCGATTTCCGCATGCGTCTGCTGCCACAGCGGAAATGCCTCGGCGAGCAGGCGCTCGCCGGCCGGCGTGAGCGCGAGCAGGCGACTGCGCTTGTCGTGCGGATCCTGCTCGATCGCGACGAGGCCGCGTCGCTCGAGCGGCTTCAGCGCGGCCGTCAGCGTCGTGCGATCCATCGCGAGCAGCGACGCGACCGCTTTCATCGGCGCCGGCTCCGGCCGGTTCAGCGACATCAGCAGCGAGAACTGCCCGTTCGTCAGATCGAGCGGACGCAGCGCGTCGTCGAACACGCGCGCAAGATGACGCGCCGCGCGCTGCATGTGCAGGCACAGGCAGCAGTCGCGCACCATCAGCGTCGTCTCGAAAGGAAGCTTTTCTTTTCGTGCCATGTTGCAATTGTGTTGATACCAACCTATTGTGTCAAGGGCGATCTGCGGCACGGTGCCGCGCGCACTCGGACGGAGGACACATGAGCAGTCAACAGCAGTTGTATCTCGCGGTTTTCCTCGGCAGCAAGGATAGCCCGCGCATGCAGGCGTGGATCGCGCAGCCCGAACAGGCGCGACGCGCGAAGGAGCAGGAAGGGATCGCCGCGTGGCGCGCGTGGGCCGATCGGCATCGCGACGCGATCGTCGAGATGGGCGGCCCGCTCGGCAAGACGAAGACGGTCAGCGCGCGCGGCATCGACGATACGTCGAACGCGCTCGGCGGCTTCACGATCGTGCGCGCCGCGTCTCACGACGCCGCCGCGCGAATGTTCGAAGGCCATCCGCATTTCACGATCTTTCCGGGCGAGACGATCGACGTGATGCCCGTGCTGGAGATTCCGCGCGGATGAGCGCCGTCGCGGCGGCGGGCGGGCGTCGCGATGGCGCTGCGTCGCCGTCCGCGGTCGGCGGTTGTTTTGCGCGATTCCGAACCGAAAGGAGCGTAACGATGAAGCTTTACGGATTTGCCGGCACGCGAACGCAGCGCGCGCTGTGGGGGCTCAAGGAACTCGGCGTGGATTTCGAGTTCGTGCCCGTCAACCTGCTCGAGGGCGAGCACCGCCGCCCCGATTTTCTGCGTATCAATCCGGCCGGCAAGGTGCCGGTGCTGATCGACGGCGATCTCGTGATTCCGGAGTCGGCGGCGATCGTGCTGTATCTGGCGGACAAGTATCCGGACAAGCACCTGCTGCCCGTCGATCTCGCGCAGCGTGCGCACGCGTATCGCTGGATCATGTTCGCGGTGACCGAGCTCGAGCAGCCGCTGTGGCGCATCGCGCGGCACACGATGCTGTATCCGCCCGACAAGCGGCTGCCGGCCGACATCGCGCTCGCGCGCGACGATTTCGCGTCGATGGCCGTCATTCTCGAGCGGCATCTCGACGGGCGCGCGTTCATCGTCGGCGATACGCTGACGGTGGCCGATTGCGTGACGGCCTATCTGATCGACTGGGCGGGCGAGTACGGGTTGATCGACACGTTCCCGAATCTGCGCGCGTATCTCGAGCGGATGTATGCGCGGCCGACCGCGCCGCAACGGATCGCGGAGGCGATGAAGGCCGCGTGATCGGCCGATCGCGCAATCTTTCGGACGCCGGGTAGCCGGCCGGCCGCGCGATCGGTGCGATCGGTGCGGTCGGCGCGATCGGCGCACGGCGCGGCGAGGGGCGGCCGGTCATTGGTGGCGCGGTCGCATTCGGTTGTCGAGCGCGACATGCCGATCGCCGATCTGCGTGCCGACGCTCGATGCTGTCTTGAGGTCACGAGTACGCGGTCGGCGCCGCGCCGCGCCGCGGGCGCGAGTGTGCATCGCGCGCGCATGCGCTGCCTATCCGCGAATCCGCCCGGCCGCGCCGTCGCCCGAGCCATACCGCCTGCTCCCGACACGACCGCCGCGCCGCCCCCGGCATGGTCTGTCCCCCGACTTCTGTCCCGGTTCGCCCGCCACAGGGCAAAATACGGGTTTTCCGCACCCCGCGAGGGGGCCAGAATCGCGCTCCGGGCGACGGGCGCGCGCGTCCTGACGCGCGCCGCCGGCCGGGGCCAGGCAAGACGCTCGCCGTGCGGCGAGCCCACAGGAGTCCAGACCCCATGCCCGAATCCAACCTGTCCTTCTTCGGCCGGCTGTCGCTCGCCGTCGGGACCTTCTTCTCCGTGCTCGGCAATCGCGAGTTCGCCGCGAACGTGCTGCGCCTGCGCGACGGCGCCGCGGCACCGGTCGCGCCGACGCCCGCCGCAGCGCCCGCGCCGGCACCCGCGCCGGCACCCGCGCCCGCGGCGAAGGCCCCCGCGCCCGAGCTGCGCGAAGCGAGCCCGCAGGCCGCCCTGCAACTGCTCGGCCTGCTGCAGCGCGATGCACGCTTCATCGATTTCGTCGAGGAAGACATCGCCGGCTACTCGGACGCCGACATCGGAGCGGCCGCACGTCTCGTGCACGACGGCTGCCGTGCGACGCTGCGCGAGCATTTCACGATCGTGCCGGTGCGCGACGAGGCGGAAGGCAGCCGCGTGACGCTGCCGGCCGGCTTCGACGCGACGGCCGTGCGCGTGACCGGCAACGTCGTCGGGTCGGCGCCGTTTACGGGCACCGTCAGCCATCGCGGCTGGCGCGTCGCGGACGTGCGTCTGCCGAAGCTGACGGGCAGCCACGACGCGTCGGTGATCGCGCCGGCGGAGGTGGAACTGTGAGCGATCCGCGCTATTCGATCGGTATCGATCTCGGTACCACGCACTGTGCACTGTCGTATGTCGACAGCGCCGCCAGCGACGGCGAAAAAATCGCACAGCACGTGCTGCCGATCACGCAACTCACGGCACCCGGCGCGCTCGAATCGCGCGACCTGCTGCCGTCGTTTCTCTATCTGCCGCATCCGAGCGAACTCACGCAGGGCGACCTGACGCTGCCGTGGACCGCGTCGCGCGACTTCGCGGTCGGCGAGATGGCGCGCAGCCGCGGCGCCGGCACGCCGATCCGGCTCGTGTCGAGCGCGAAGAGCTGGCTGTGCCACCCAGGCGTCGATCGCCGCGCGGCGATCCTGCCGAGCGATGCGCCGCCCGAGGTCACGCGCGTGTCGCCGCTCGAAAGCTCGATCCGCTATCTGACGCATCTGCGCGAAGCGTGGGATCACGCGCATCCCGACGCGCCGTTCGTCGAGCAGGACGTCACCGTCACGATCCCCGCCTCGTTCGACCCGGCGGCGCGCGAACTGACGGCCGAGGCCGCGCGCGCGGCCGGCTATACGCGGATGACGCTGCTCGAGGAGCCGCAGGCCGCGCTGTATAGCTGGATCCAGAAGAGCGAAGGCGGCTGGCGCAAGCAGGTGAAGGTCGGCGATCTGATTCTCTGCGTCGACGTCGGCGGCGGCACGACCGACCTGTCGCTGATCGCGGTCGTCGAGCGCGACGGCAATCTCGAGCTGCATCGCGTCGCGGTCGGCGAACACATCCTGCTCGGCGGCGACAACATGGATCTCGCGCTCGCGCACGTCGTCGCGCGCAAGCTCGCGCAGCAGGGCACGCAGGCCGATCCGTGGCAGCTGCGCGCGCTCACGTACGCGTGCCGCAGCGCGAAGGAAACGCTGTTGTCCGACCCGACGACCGACGCGGTGCCGCTCGTCGTGCCGAGCCGCGGCTCGAAGCTGATCGGCGGCTCGATCCGCACCGAGCTGACGCGCGCGGAACTGACGCAGACGATACTCGAAGGCTTCTTCCCGCAGGTCGATGCGGCCGCGCGCCCGATGGCGCGCGCGCGCGTCGGCCTCACGCAGCTCGGCCTGCCGTATGCGCAGGACGCGGGCATCACGCGCCATCTCGCGGCGTTCCTCGGCCGGCAGGTCGCGGCGCTCGACGCGCTCGAAGGCGTGCAGCATACGCTGCCGGCCGGCGCGACGTTCCTGCATCCGACCGCCGTGCTGTTCAACGGCGGCGTGTTCAAGTCGTCGCTGCTGACGCAGCGCGTGCTCGACACGCTGAACGGCTGGCTCGCCGCCGAAGGCGCGCCGCCCGCCCGGCTGCTCGAAGGCGCGGATCTCGATCTCGCCGTCGCGCGCGGCGCCGCGTACTACGGCTACGTGAAGCGCGGCCGCGGCGTGCGCATTCGCGGCGGTACGGCCCGTGCGTACTACGTCGCGATCGAGTCGGCGATGCCGGCCGTGCCCGGGCTCGAACCGCCGGTGCAGGCGCTCTGCGTCGCGCCGTTCGGGATGGAGGAAGGCACGAGCGCCGCGCTGCCGCCGCAGGAATTCGGCCTCGTCGTCGGCGAGCCCGTGCATTTCCGCTTCTTCGGCTCGTCGGTGCGTCGTCAGGACGAAGTCGGCACGCTGCTCGATTTCTGGTCGCCCGACGAACTGCAGGAACTCGAGGAAATTCAGGCGACGCTGCCGGCCGAAGGGCGCACCGTCGGCGAGATCGTGCCGGTCAGGCTGCATGCGCGCGTGACCGAGGCCGGTACGCTCGAGCTCGAAGCGATCCCGAGCGGCACGGACGAGCGCTGGAAGGTCGAGTTCGACGTGCGCGGCACCGCTTGAGCGTAATGAAGCGCTATACGGTCGGCATCGACCTCGGCACCAGCAATACGGTCGTCGCCTACGTCGAGCCCGGCTCGGACGCGATTCGCGTGTTCGACGTCGAGCAACTCGTCGGCGCCGGCGCGGTCGCCGCGCAGCCGCTGCTGCCGTCGGTGCGCTATCACCCGGCGCCCGGCGAACTGGCGGCGGACGCGTTGCGGCTGCCGTGGCAGGCCGCCGGCGCGGCCGCGCAGGCCGGCCGCGACGATGCGCCGTCGCCCGTGATCGGGCGGTATGCGCGCACGCTTGGCGCGCAGGTGCCGGGCCGCCTCGTCACGAGCGCGAAGAGCTGGCTGTCGCACGCGTCGGTCGATCGCCTCGCGCCGATTCTGCCGTGGGGCGCTGCCGAGGGCGTCGACAAGGTGTCGCCCGTCGATGCGAGCGCGAGCTATCTCGCGCACGTGCGTGCCGCATGGGATGCGCACTTTCCCGACGCGCCGCTCGCGCAACAGCATGTCATCCTGACCGTCCCCGCTTCGTTCGACGACGGCGCGCGCGCGCTGACCGTCGAGGCCGCGCGACGCGCGGGGCTGCCTGCGCTGCGGCTGCTCGAGGAGCCGCAGGCCGCGTTCTACGACTGGCTGTACGGCCAGCGTGCGACGCTGCGCGACACGTTCGCCGCGCCGCGACGCGTGCTGATCTGCGACGTCGGCGGCGGCACGACCGATCTGACGCTCGTCGACGTCGCGCCCGGCGACGACGGCGAGCCGACGTTTACGCGCGTCGGCGTCGGCAATCATCTGATGCTCGGCGGCGACAACATGGACCTCGCGCTCGCGCGCCTCGTCGAGACGCGCTTGACCGAGCCCGGCACGCGGCTGTCGGCCGCGAGCCTGTCGCAGCTCGTCGAGCGTTGCCGCGCGGCGAAGGAGCGCCTGCTCGGCGACGATGCGCCCGAATCGGTGACCGTCACGCTGCTCGGTGCCGGCAGCCGGCTCGTCGGCGGCGCGCGATCGGCCGAGTTGACGCGTCGCGAGGTCGAGCAGATCGTCGTCGATGGCTTTTTTCCGCAGGTCGCGGCCGACGAGCTGCCGCAGCGTGCGCGTGCGGCGATCGTCGAATTCGGCTTGCCGTACGCGAGCGATCCGGCCGTCACGCGGCACGTCGCCGCGTTCCTGAAGCGTCACGCGGAAGGTCCGCTGCCCGACACGCTGCTGCTCAACGGCGGCGTGTTTCGTGCGCACGCGCTGGCGGGCCGCCTCGCGCAGACGCTCGGAGCGTGGCGCGGCGCGCCGCTCGACGTGCTGCACAACGCCCATCCGGACGTCGCGGTCGCGCGCGGTGCGGTCGCATACGGTCTCGCCCGCGCCGGGCATGCGCCGCGCATCGGCGGCGGCTCGGCGCGCAGCTATTTCCTCGTGCTCGACGACGGCGCGGCCGACGGGCGGCCGCGCGGCGTGTGCCTGCTGCCGCACGGTGCGGAAGAGGGCCGCGAGATCCGGCTCGAGGATCGCACGTTCGCGCTGCAGCTCGGGCAGCCGGTGCGCTTTCACCTGATGTCGACCGTCGCCGATACCGCGTACCGGCCGGGCGATCTCGTCGATCTCGACGGCGGCGACTTCGTGCGGCTGCCGCCGATCGCGACCGTCGTCGACGGGCAGGCCGACGGCGGCGCGCGCGAGACGCCGGTGAAGCTGACCGCATCGCTGACCGAAGTCGGCACGCTCGAAATGCACTGCATCGCGACCGACGATGCCGCGCGCCGCTGGCGCCTCGAATTCCAGCTGCGCGGCGACGCGCCCGCACAGCAGGACGGCGCCGCACCTGCGCGGCATCCGCGTATCGACCAGGCGCTCGAACTGATCGACCGCTCGTTCGGCAGCCGCGCGGCGAACGTGACGCCGAAGGATACGAGACGGTTGCGTGCGCAACTTGAACAGGTGCTTGGTCCGCGCGAAGAATGGGACGTCGCGCTCGCGCGCGAGCTGTTCGACGCATTGCTCGCGCGGGCGCGCCGACGCCGGCGCTCGGCCGACCACGAACGGGCATGGCTCAATCTCGCCGGCTATTGCGTGCGGCCGGGCTTCGGTCATCCGCTCGATGCGTGGCGCATCGAACAGCTGTGGCCGCTGTTCGACGATGGCATCCAGTACGTGAACGACGCGCAGGTATGGTCCGAATGGTGGACGCTGTGGCGGCGTGCGGCCGGCGGCCTCGACGACGACGCGCAGATGCAGGTGCGCGACGCGATCGCGTTTCTCGAGCCGTCGCCCGACGACAAGCGACGCAAGCTGCCGTTCGATCCCGACAAGGTGGGGCCCGCCGACATGATGCGGTTGTCGGCGTCGCTCGAACGGCTGCCGATCGAACGCAAGATCGAACTCGGCGAACGGCTGATCGCGCCCGTGCAGAAGCCGGCCGAGCGCGCGCTGCGCGCCTGGGCGCTCGGGCGCGTCGGCGCGCGGCGTCCGTTCTACGGCAGCGCACACAACGTCGTGCCGGCCGACGTCGCGTGCCGGTGGCTCGACGCGCTGTTCGCACTCGACTGGAAACAGGTCGAGCCTGCGGCGTTTGCCGCCGCGCAGATTGCGCAGCTGACGGGCGACCGCGAACGCGATCTGCCGGACGACACGCGCGACGCGGTGATCCGGCGGCTGTCGGCCGCGAACGTGTCGCATACGTGGATCGAGCGCGTGCGCGAGGTCGTCGCGTTCGACGAGGCGGATACGGTGCGGGTGTTCGGTGAGACGTTGCCGGCGGGGTTGAAGTTGTTGGGGGATTGAGGGGCGGTGGGGCAGTATCGCGGCGAGATGCGCGTCCGCGGAACTGCCGGCGACGACGATCCGGGAGCGGCCATCGAACGGAGCGGCTATCCGCGGGCGACCGCAAACGCCGCAGCACGTTCACCGCTTCGGCGGCCTGCTCGGCGATCTGCCGCAGCGCCCCGTGCGGCGCACGCGTGTAGCGCGTAATCGGCCGCCGCACCGCAGACGACACATCGTCCGCCACATCGCCCCTGCTACCGTCCTCCCGCCTCCGCAAACACCGGCTCCCCCAACGTCAGCATCAACCGATTCGCCCATGCGAAGATCGCGACCGCATGCGACAGGTCGAGAATTTCCTCGTGCGTGAGCCCCTCGGCTTCGAGCGCTGCGATATCGTCCGCGCCGACCGCATCTGGCCGCTCGGTCAGCGCGATCGCATAGCGCACGATCGCGCGTTCGCGCGCGGTCGTGCCGGCCGTCGCCGGATCGTCGAACACCTGCTCGATCGCGTCCGTGCGTTTCGCGAGTTGCGCGAAGCGCTGCGCATGCACGGACGCGCAGTACACGCAGCCGTTCACGCGCGACACGGCCGTGCTCGCCAGTTCGCGCTCCGCGCGCGACAGCCCGCCGGGCCCGTACATGATCGCGTTGAACACGCCCGAGCGCTGCCGCAGGATTTCGGGCAGGTGAACGAGCAGCAGATAGTAGTCGGACGTCTTGGCCTGCGGATGGCTCGCTTCGAGCACCGCGAGCTGTTCGGGCGTCGCCGTGTCGAGCGGCACGGTGTCGAGCCACGCACGCCAGCCGAGCGTGTCGAACGTGAAGCCGTGAGCGTGCGTCGTCATGCGGCCTCCTTCGCGACGCGCGCCTGCAGTGCCCGCGCCGCCGCCGCGACGCGCAGTTGATAGGTAACGAACGCGACGAGCTGCGACAGCGCGACGATCGCGGGCGTCGTGAGGCCGGCCGCCTTCAATGCATCGAGATCGGGTCGCTGCGCAGCGGCCGGCGACGTCGTCAGAAGCCGTGCATGCGCGAGGATGGCGCCGAGCCGCGCGGGCAGTGCGTCGAATGCATCGGCATCGGCTTGCGCGATGTCGGCGTCGTTGCCGCCGGCGTCGAGCAGACGCGCGCGATAAAGCGACGCAAGGGCCGGCGCGTTCGACCGCTGCGCGACATATCGCGCGGCATGCAGACGCTCGATTGGCGACAGGTCGGGCAGCGCGGGATCGAACAGCGCCGCTTCGCCGAGCTGCGTATGCAGCCGTACCTTGTCGCGTGCGCGACGCAGTACGGCCGTGGCATCGTCGTCGCGCAGGCCGGCCACGCGGTCGATCGTATCCGGCGCAGCGGCCGGTGTGAGGGTATCGGTCATCATTTCGGTATCCGTCATCGTCAATGGAACAGGCGCTCACGCATCGGCGTCGCGCCATTCGTCGCCTTGCAGCTCGGCGTTGGAAAACGCGACGAGCGCGTCGTAGTGGCGCTCGCGGTCCGCGTCGAACAGCCGGCTCGCGATGCCGCGCGCCAGCCGCTCGGCGCCCGCGCTGATCGCGGGAATGTCGCCGGACAGCTTGCCGTGGCTCAGGCTCGCCGCATGGTTGAAGCAGTGGATGCGCGTCACGGCCGGGCACGCACCGGGCTCGCGCTCCTGGAACGCGAATGCGGGGCCCAGATCGGGCGACTCGGCCAACTCGTCGAGCCAGGTACCGGGCGCAGGGCGATAGCGATCCTTCCAGCGCCGCACGTGCGCAGCGAACGCCGCGAATTCCGCGCGCGTCGTCCAGTCCGAATGGAAACCGGTCGCGAAGATCAGGAAGTCGACGACGTAGCGGCCGCGCGGCGTCGTGACTTCGAGCCCGTCCGCATGCTCGGCAAGCGTCTCGATCGGGCTGCCCGCATGGAAGAAGGCCTGCGCGTGGCGCGACACGCGCAGCACGCTGTCGCGCGGCGGCGGCGTCTGGGACGTCAGCGCGTAATGCATGAAGCGCCACTTGCTGGCGTCGTCGAGGTCGGCATAGCCGTGTACGAGGCCCGGGCTGCCGATGCCCGTCAGCTTGTTGATGCGCGGAATGTCCGGGCGGCGGAAGAACAGGTCGACGCGCGCGGCGCCGGCCTCGAGCGCGGTGCCCGCGTTGTCGAACGCGGACGCGCCGGCGCCGACGACGCCCACGCGCTTGCCGGCCAGCGCCGCGAAGTCGATCGGCTCCGACGAGTGCGCCCAGCGCGTGCGTGGCGCGCGTTGCGCGACGTGCGGCACGTACGGGCCGCCGAGCCCGTCGCGGCCGGTGGCGAGCACGACGTGGCGCGCGAGCAGCGTCTGCGCGTGGCCCTGCGTGTCGAGATCGAGCGCGAGCAGGCCGTCGTCGCGCGGGCGCAGCGCGACGAGCGTCGTGTCGTTGCGCACGTTCAGGTCGAGCACGCGCCGATACCAGCGCAGATAGTCCATCCATTGCGTGCGCGGAATCTTGTAGAGCGCGTCCCACGCGTCGCGACCGTATTGCGCTTCGAACCAGGCGCGAAACGTCAGCGCGGGCAGCCCGAGCGCGGGGCCGGCAAGCTGCTTCGGCGAGCGCAGCGTATCCATGCGCGCGAACGTGACCCACGGACCTTCGTAGCCGGCCGGCGCGCGATCGATCACGCACTGGTTGTCGATGCCGAGCAGCCGCAGTTCGGCGCTGGCCGCGAGCCCCGCCATCCCGCCGCCGACGATCGCGACGTCGAGCACGCGCATGCCGTCGACGTCGCGCGGCGGCACCCATGAGGGCGCGGGCAGGTCGAGCCAGCGCAGGTCCTCGGCGAGCCGCGATTCGAGTGCGTCGAGTGAGGTCGTCATGCGAGTTGTTCGTCCTTCGTTTCGTTGTTCGAAAGGGTGTGGAAAGCCGTCATGCGGAAATCTCCCGGCTCGTCCTGCGCACCCGCGCACGCGTGCGCGGGCGGTCGCCGCGCAGCAGCGCGTCGTGTGCGGACGCGTCGTGAAAGATCGCGTCGTCGAACAGCGCGCGCGTCGTGCGATGCAACGCATCGAGCAGCGCATCGACGGCCGCCGTGCGCATCTTGCCGGCCGGCGTCGCGACGCCGAACGCGAACGGAATGTCGACCTCGAGCGGCCGCGCGACGACGCCGTCCACTGGCAGCGCGACACCCGTCGCCGGATCGACGATGCCGATCCCGACGCCGGCGCGCGCGGCCATCACCGCGTTGAGCGACGCATTGGTCTCGATGAAGACGCGCGGCTCCACGCGCGCGGCGGCGAATGCCGCGTCGATGCGCTGGCGCAATCGATGGCGGTTCGCGACGGTCACGATGCGGCGGCGCGCGAGATCGCGCAGCGCGATGCGAGGCTTGGCCGCGAGCGGATCGCCGGCGGCCAGCACCGCGACGCAGGGCGTCTGCGCGATCCAGTGCACGTCGAGCCCCGCATGCGCCATCGGCAGCGTGACGACGCCGACGTCCGCGGTGCCGGCCAGCACTTCGTGCACGACGTGCTCGGCCGATTCGCTGCGCAACTGGTAGTGCGGTACGTGCGCGTCGTCGGGCAGCGCCGCGAGCGCGGCCGGCACGATCGTGGCCGCGAGCGCGGGCGTCGCGGCGATGCGCACCGGTTGAGCGCTTTCGCTGCCGATCGCACGGGCGCGCGCGTCGATCGCGCGCAGGCCGATCAGCGAGCGCTCGACTTCCTCGTAAAGCAGGAACGCGCGCCGCGTCGGCGTGACACGCGGGCCGTGACGATCGAACAGCGCATAGCCGAGATCGGCCTCGAGCTCCTGGATCTGCCGCGTGACGGCGGGCTGCGAGCGGCCGAGCAGTTCGCCCGCGCCGGTCACGCTGCCGGCCGACATGACGGCGGAAAAAGCCTCGAGTTGATGCAGCTCCATGACGCGTTCCGATGATGCGATTTGCGCATTGTAGGAGCGTGAGCATGCGCAATTCTTATAATGATTTTTGCTATCGACAGCGCGAAAACTGCGAAGGGCGCGCGTGTCGTCATCGCCGGCTATGCGCCGATGCGCATCTCGCACGCGCGCTGCCGAACCGGAAACGGCAATCGAATCAACACGATGAGTGCGCCTCGTCGCGGCCACGCGATGCCGCATGCGCAGGCGGCCGTCGAAGCGCACGATGCGCTACGCGTGCGCCGCGATATCGATATGCGCAAAACTTCGTTGGATCGTCCGGACCCCGATGGTTTCATGCCCTCACTCTTTTCGATTGACTGACGTTGGGGGATCCATGAACGTTTCGGGGAACGACGCGCGCGGCGCATGGCGGCGCGTGCTGGGCACGGTGGCGGCGCTCGCGGCGGCCTGGGGTTTGTCGACGGGCGCCGCGCTCGCGGCAGGCGTCTCGGGCGAGCCGGTCGTCGTCGGCGTGAGCGGGCCGCTCACGGGGCAGGACGCGCAATACGGCGAGCAGTGGAAGCGCGGCTTCGATCTCGCACTCGACGAGATCAACGGCAGAGGCGGCATACACGGCCGGCCGCTCGCGATCGACTTCCAGGACAGCCGCAGCGATCCGCGCCAGGCGGTGGCGATCGCGCAGAAGTTCGTCGCCGATCCGCGCGTCGTGATCGAGCTCGGCGATTTTTCGAGCGCGACGTCGATGGCCGCGTCGCCGATTTATCAGCGCGGTCAACTGATCCAGTTCGGCTTCACGAATTCGCACCCGGACTTCACGAAGGGCGGCGACTATCTGTGGAGCACCGCGCTGAGCCAGGCCGAGGAACAGCCGCTGCTCGCGCGCTACGCCGTGAAGGAACTCGGCTTCAAACGGATCGCGGTGCTGTATCTGAACACCGACTGGGGCCGCACGAGCAAGGACATCTTCGCGAAGGCGGCGACAGCGCTCGGTGCGCAGGTCGTCGCGGCCGAAGGCTATCAACCCGCCGAAAAGGATTTCCGTTCGACGCTCGTGCGGATCGGCGAGTCGAGGCCCGACTCGATCGTGCTGATCTCGTATTACGCGGACGGCGCGCAGATCGTGCGGCAGGCACGCACCTCGGGCATCGCGCTGCCGATCGCGGCGGTCGGCTCCGTGTATTCGCCGAAGTTCCTCGAACTGGGCGGCACGGCCGTCGACGGCGTCTACACCGAATCGAATTTCTTCCCGGCCGAACCGCGCCCCGAAGTGCAGGCGTTCGTGCAGCGCTATCGCGCGAAATTCCACGCCGATCCCGACTCGTTCGTCGCGCGCGCCTACGACGCGCTGATCCTGTCGGCCGAGGTGCTGCGCCGTTACGGCACGACGCGCCAGGCCGCACACGATGGCTTCGCAAAGATCAGCGACGTGCCGAGCGTGATCTTCGGCAAGGTGCGCTTCGATCCGCAGACGCGCCGCGTCGCGGGCGCGCGCACCGTGTATCTCGTCGTGAAGCAGGGCCGGTGGGCGCTGTGGGACGGTGCCAAGCCGCAGCTCGCGGCACGCTGAACCGTACCGGACGCATCGCAATGGCATCCTGGCTCGACTACACGCTCAACGGCCTCATCGTCGGCAATATCTACGCGCTGCTCGCCGTCGGGCTTGCGCTGATCTTCGGCGTGTCGCATCTGATCAACTTCGCGCACGGCTCGGTCTATATGGTCGGCGCGTTCATCGGCTGGCTGTGCCTGACGCGCTTCGGGCTGCCGCTGCCGGTCGCGCTCGCGGCGGTGGTGCTCGGCTGCGGCGCGCTCGGCGTCGCGATCGAACGAATCGGGCTGCGGCCGTTGCGTCATGCGGCGCGCATCGCGCCGCTGCTCGCGACGATCGGCATCAGCTTCATCCTCGACCAGCTCGCGCAGCTCGCGTTCGGCGCGGATCCGCGCGCGGTGCCGACGCCGCTGCCCGACTGGCATCTGCGGCTCGGCGGCGCCACGCTCGGGTCGCTCGATCTGCTGATCGCCGGCATCGGCATCGCGGCGGCCGCACTGCTGTACGGCTTCCTGCGCTTCACGCGGCTCGGCTGGGCCGTGCGCGCGATGGCGCAGGATCGCGACGCCGCGCTGCAGATGGGCGTCGACGTCGACCGCGTGAACCAGACGGTGTTCGCAATCGCATGCGCGCTCGGCGGCGTGAGCGGGCTGCTGGTCGGCATGTACTACAACAGCATCGATCCCGCGATGGGCTTCCAGGCGACACTGAAGGGCGTCGTCGCGCTGCTGATCGGCGGGCTCGGCAACGTGCCGGGCGCGATCGCGGGGAGCCTGCTGCTCGGGCTCGTCGAAAGCTACGGCGTCGCGCTGTTCGGCACGAGCTATCGCGACCTGTTCGCGTTCGGGCTGCTGATCGTGTTCCTCGTCTGGCGGCCGAACGGCTTGTTCAGCGCGAACCGCGCGCTGCCGCCCGAGCCGATGACGGGCACCTTCCTCGCGGCCGCCAAGGCGCTGCGCGTGCCGCGCCCGGCGATCGTCGCGCTGGTCGCGCTCGCGGCCGTGCTGCCCTGGCTCGGCGCATCGCCTTATGTCCTGCAGACGCTGACCAACGCGTGGCTGTACGGCCTGCTCGCGCTGAGCCTCACGCTCGTCGCCGGCACGGTCGGGCAGATCTCGCTCGGCCATGCGGCGCTGCTCGTGATCGGCGCGTATGCGTCGGCGCTGCTGTCGTCGGATCTCGGCTGGTCGCCGGCCGTGACGATTCCGTGCGCGGGCGCGATCACGGCCGTGCTCGGGACGCTGCTCGTCTATCCGGCGTTCCGGCTGCGCGGTCACTACGTGTCGATCGCGACGCTCGGCATCGGCGAAGTGGTGAGCCTCGTGATCCTGAACTGGGACGGTCTCACGCGAGGGCCGCTCGGCATCACGGGCATCGCGCCGCTGCCGTGGGCGTCGACCGCACAGGCCGCGTACTGGTTCACGTTGACGGTGCTCGTCGCGTTCGCACTCGTGCAGGTGCGGCTGCTGCGTTCGCACCTGGGCCGCACGCTGCGCGCGGTGCGCGAGGACGACGTCGCCGCGCGCGCGCACGGGATCGCACCGAACCGCTACAAGGCGATCGCATTCGCGGTCGGCGGTGTCGCAGCGGGCGTGAGCGGCGGTATTGCGGCACACCTGTACAGCTACATCAATCACCAGACCTTCGATTCGCAGGTGTCGATCCTCGCGCTGACGATGGTGATCCTCGGCGGGCTCGGCAACGTGCTCGGCGGTATCGCGGGCGCGCTCGCGCTGATCGGCCTGCCCGAACTGTTCCGCTGGGCGGCCGACTACCGGATGCTGATCTACGGACTCGTGCTGCTGCTGCTCGTCCGGTTCCGGCCGCAGGGCCTGCTCGGCACCGTGTGAGGAGGAAAGCGATGATTACCACCCAACCGCCCTTGCTCGACGTGCAGGGGTTGACGCGCCGCTTCGACGGCGTCACGGCGCTCGACGGCGCGAGCCTGACGCTGGCCGAAGGCGAGCTGCTGAGCGTGATCGGACCGAACGGCGCGGGCAAGTCGACGCTGTTCAATCTGATCGCGGGCGCGGACCGGCCCGATGCCGGGCGCGTGACGTTCGACGGCCGCGACGTCACGGGCGCGGCGCCCGAACGGCTCGCCGCGCTCGGACTGGCGCGCACGTTCCAGCATGGCCGCGTGTTCGGCAACCTCAGCGTGCTCGACAACGTGCTGATCGGCGCGCATGCGCGGCTGCGCGCGGCGCGGCCGGGCTGGCCCGTATTGGGCGCGGCGGCCGAAGTGCTGCGCGCGCTGCTGCGCCCGGCGTCGGTGCGGCGCGAGGAAGCGGCGCTGCGCGAGGAGGCGCGCGAGATCGTCGCCGGGTTCGGCGAGCGACTCACGCCGCGCATCGATCATCCGGCGCACAGCCTGTCGTATGCGAACCGGCGGCGCGTCGAGATCGGCCGTGCGCTCGCGCTGCATCCGCGCCTGCTGCTGCTCGACGAACCGACGGCCGGGATGAACGAGACGGAGACCGCCGAGATGCTCGAGCTGATCCGCTCGCTGAAGGCGCGCGGCCTGACGATCCTGCTGATCGAGCACAAGCTCGAACTTGTGATGCGCGTGTCCGATCGCGTGATGGTGCTCGACAACGGCGTGAAGATCGCCGAAGGCGCACCGCGCGATGTGCGCCATGATCCGCGCGTGATCGAAGCCTATCTCGGCCGCCGCCACGCGGGCGGTGCACCGGCCGTTCACGCGGCACAGGCAGCCGCATGAGCCCGTTTTCTTCGTCATCCGATACGACCATGACCGACGCCTTGCTGAAACTCGAACATCTCGACACGTTCTACGGACCGGTGCAGGTGCATTTCGACGTGAACGTCGCGGTCGGCCGCGGGCAGATCGTCAGCCTGCTCGGCGGCAACGCGAGCGGCAAGTCGACGACGATGAAGCTGATTCTCGGGCTGATGCGGCCGCGCCGCGGCGTCGTGCGCTTCGACGGCGACGACGTGACGAGCCTCGCGACGCCGCAGCGCGTGCGACGCGGCATCGCCGCCGTGCCCGAGGCGCGGCGGCTGTTCGGCGACATGAGCGTGCGCGAGAACCTGCTGATGGGTGCGTACACGCGCGGCGATCGCGCGGCGGTGGCCGACGACTACGAACGCGTGCTCGACCTGTTTCCGCGCGTGCGCGAACGGCTCACGCAGCGCGCCGGCACGCTGTCGGGCGGCGAGCAGCAGATGCTCGCGATGGCGCGCGCGCTCATGGCGCGGCCGAAGCTGATCTGCATGGACGAGCCGACGATGGGGCTGTCGCCGCTCTACGTCGACAAGGTGCTCGAGCTGATCGATACGATCAACCGGCAGGGCGTGACGGTGTTCATGGTCGAACAGAACGCGAGCCTCGCGCTGGAAATCGCGCACTACGGCTACGTGCTGCAGACGGGGCGCGTCGTGCTCGAAGGCGCGGCCAAGACGCTGCTCGACGACGAGCGTGTGCGCGATGCCTATCTGGGCGGCGAGGCAGTGACGGCCTGAACGCGGGTCGCGCGCCGGCGTCGACATGTCGTGCCGCGTGTTCGACGCGTTCAACGCCCGACCGTATGACGAACTGAACCGACCGGCGATGCGCAACCGCGACGATCGTCGATTCGCGCGTAGACGCTAGCCCGTTCGCGCCGCCTTCGGAAACGTCAGCACGACCGCAAATCCGCCCGCATCCGGAAACGCGAACCCGACGCGCCCGCCGTGCGCCTTCATCACTTCCTGCACGATCGCGAGGCCGAGCCCGGATCCCGTACGGCGCTCCGTCCCATCCGGCGCGATCCGCACGAACGGCTGCAATGCGGCATCCCAATGCTCGCGCGGAATGCCGCGCCCGTTGTCGGTGACGGTCAGCGTCACCGCATCGTCGGCATGGCCCGACGTCGCGACCGACACGACGATGTCGTCGGCATGGCCGTGCAGCAGCGCGTTGTGCAGCACGTTCGACAGCGCTTCCTGCAGGCTGATCGCATCGCCGTCGATCCAGGCGTGCGGCGCGTCGCTTGCGAATGCGACGGCGACGTCGCGCGCGTCGGCGAGCGGAATCGCGCGGCCGAGCACGTCCTTCGCGAGCGCGACCAGATCGACGGGCTGCAGCGGCACGGCCTCGGTGCGATGAATCACCATCGCGTGATTGAGCAGCTGCCCGGTGAGCCGGCCGACATCGGCGCAGGTCGCGCGCAACGCATCGAGCCGCGCCGCATGACGCGCAGGATCGTCGTCGCCGTCGAGCAGCTCGATCTGCGCATCGAGCCGCGCGAGCGGCGTGCGCATCTGGTGCGCGGCGTCGGCGATGAAGCGCTGCATCGCGTTGATGCGCTCGGCGAGCCGCCGAATCAGCCCGTTGATCGCGCCGATGATCGCGTCGATCTCGCTCGGCGTATCGACGGCCACCGGCCGCAAATCGGCCGGATCGCGCGCCGCGATGATCGCGCCGATCTGCGCGAGCGGGCGCAGCCCGCGCCGGATCGCCAGCCCGCTTGCGCCGATCGCGAGCACGCTCATCAGCAGGATCAGCGTCCACACCTTGATGCTCATCTCGTTCGTCAGCTGCTGACGTGCATTCGTTGTCTGCGCAACGGTAACGAGCGCCCAGCCCGGCGTGCTTTCTTCCGGCATGTAGCGCGCGATGGTGGCCGTGCGGATCCGGTGCCCGTGATAGACGGCGTTCGCGAACGCGGGCCCCTGTTTCGCGGCCGCGAGCGTCGCGGAGCTGGCCAGATCGTTGTAGCCGGCCACGACGACGCCGCGCGAATCGACGACCTTGTAGTAGACGAGGTCGTAGCGCGACAGCGTCGAGAGCGCGGCGACCGGCGGATTCAGCGCGAGCACGCCGCCCTGCACGTAAAGATTCTCCGCGACCTGGATCGACGCGCCGGCGAGCAGCTGATCGTAGGCACGCTCGGCCGCGACACCCGCGTAGTAGCGCGCGATCGCGGCGAGTGCGAGCGCGCCGGTCGCGACGACGAGCGCGATGAACAGCAGCGTGCGCCCGAACAGCGTCTTCGGGAACCAGTCAGTGCGCGGCAATCTGATACCCCATCCCGCGCGCGGTGCGGATCTCGACCGAGCTGCCTTGCAGCTTTTTGCGCACGCGCGTCACATACTGCTCGACCGCGTTCGCGCTCGGCTCGTTGCCGAAACTGAACAGCTGATTCAGCAGTTCGTCCTTCGAGAAGATCCGCTGCGGGCGGCTCGCGAGAATCTCGAGCAGCGCGAACTCCTGGCGCGACAGCGACAGCGGCTTGCCGTCGAGTTCCGCGAGGCGGCTGCTGCGGTCGATCACGAGGCCGCCGAGCGTCAGCACGTCGCTCGCATGGCCGCTGTTGCGGCGTAGCAGCGCCTGCACGCGCGCGTCGAGCTCGCGGTAGTCGAACGGCTTCACGAGATAGTCGTCGGCGCCGAGGCCGAGACCGCTGACGCGATCGTCGATCGCCGAACGCGCGGTGACGAGCAGCACCGGCGTCGTGCTGCCCGCGGCGCGCAGGTTGCGCAGCACCGCGAAGCCGTCGAGGCCGGGCAGGTTGGCGTCGAGCACGACGAGGTCGAAGCGCTCGACGCGCAGCAGGCTGTTCGCGGTCGAGCCGTCGGTTTCGAGATCGACGGCATGGCCGAGCCGCGCGAGGCGGCTGCGGATCGCCGCGCCGATCTCCGCATCGTCCTCCACGACGAGAATGCGCATGGTGCCGTTTGCAGGTAGGGGTTACGGGTTTTCCCGAGGCCGGGATGTCAGCATTTTCTCAGACTCGCTCGATAACCTGTGTCGAGCCGGAGCATGCGAAGACGGCATTAATACCAGAGGAGACGCCAACATGCAGCAGGTCACGAGCACGACGAACGCACGGCGCGGCACGCCGCCGCCTGCGGATCGCCGCGCGAGGGTGCGCGCATGACGTCGCGCCCGCGCCGCCGCGCGTTGATCGCGGCCGGCCTCGGCATGCTGGGCGCGCTCGGCGCGCCGTCGCTCTTGCGCGCGAAGCCGCGCACGGTGCGGATCTCCAAAGGCTATGGCGTGCTGTATCTGCCGCTGCTCGTGATGGAGAAGCAGCGGCTGTTCGAGCGGCACGCGGCGCGGCACGGAATGCGCGACGTCGCGGTCGACTGGGTGCTGCTCGACGGCGGCAACTCGGTCAACGACGCGATGATGGCCGGCACGCTCGACTTTGCCGGCGCCGGCGCGCCGGGTTTCATCGAGCTGTGGGCGCGCGCCCGCGGGATTCCGAACGTCGAAGTGATCGGCATCAGCGGGCTGTCGACGACGTCGCTGTCGCTGAACGCAAACCGTCCGGGCCTCACGTCGCTGCGCGACTTCACGCGGTCCGACCGGATCGCGGTACCGGGCATCCGCACGTCGCTGTCGGCGGTCGTGCTGCAGATGGTCGCGAGTCGCCAGCTCGGCGCCGCGCATTTCGCGCAACTCGATTCGATCACGGTGAACCTGCCGCATCCGCAGGCGATGCAGGCGCTGATCCGCCGCGAGAACGGCGTGACCGCGCACTTCACGTCGCCGCCGTTCTCGACGCTCGAGCTGCGGCAGCCGGGCATTCATCGCGTCGTGAATTCGGTCGACGTCCTGGGCCCGATGACGCTCGACGTCGTGTTCGCGCCGAAGCGGCTCGTCGATGCGGAACCGGCGCTCGCCACGGCGTTTCTCGGCGCGCTTGACGAAGCGAACCGGCTGATCGCACAGGACCCGCGTGCGGCGGCGGCGCTCTATGCGGCGTCGTCGGGCGTCGGCGTGTCGCACGACGACGTGATGCAGATGCTCGCCGCGCCGGAGACGCGCTTCTCGGTCCGCCCGAATCAGCTGATGGACTACGTCGACTTCCTCTACCTCGCCGGCACGATCAAGGCGAAGCCGCGCGCGTGGCACGAGATGTTCGCGCCGATGCTCGACGACTACCGGTCCGGCTGAGCGCAGCCGGCCATTCCCGTCATGCCGCGATCGCGCGCCCGTCGCGCGCGGCGCGCCGCATTTCAACGATACGCAACCGTTTCACGGAGGTACCTGCAGTGAATTCCACCGCCTATCCGGACGCCGCGTCCGCCGACGAACAGCGCATCATGTCGAAGATGGCGCGGCGCCTGCTGCCCATACTCGTCGTGATGTTCCTGATCGCGTTCATCGACCGGCAGAACGTCGGTTTCGCGAAACTGCAGATGGTGCACAGCCTCGGGCTGACGGAGGCTGCGTTCGGGCTCGCGTCGTCGCTGTTCTTCATCGGCTATCTGCTGTTCGAAGTGCCGAGCACGCTCGCGCTGCATCGCTACGGCGCGCGCGTCTGGCTCGCGCGCATCATGCTGACGTGGGGGCTCATCACGGTGCTGATGGGCTTCACGACCTCGATGCCCGTGTTCTGCGCGCTGCGCTTTCTGCTCGGCATCGCCGAGGCCGGGTTCTATCCAGGCGTCATCTACTACCTGACGCTGTGGTTTCCGCAGAGCTATCGCGCGAAGGTGCTCGGCATCTTCACGCTCGGCAGCGCGCTCGCGAACATGCTCGGGTCGCTGGTCGGCGGCGTGCTGCTGAGCCTGAACGGCGTCTGGGGCCTCGCGGGCTGGCAATGGGTGTTCGTCGCGACCGGCATTCCGGCCGTGCTCGTCGCGATCGTCGTGTTCCGCGTGCTGCCGGCGTCGTTCCGTGAGGCGCGTTTCCTCGACGAACGCGAAAAGCAGATCGTCGCGGCCGCGCTCGAGCGCGAAAAGCCCGCGCAGGCCGAGCATGCGCAGCCGTGGAAGGCGCTGCTCGATCCGCGCGTGATGCTGTTCGCGGCGACCTACATGCTGATGTCGACGTCGCTCTACGGCGTCACGTACTGGCTGCCGACGCTCGTGAAGTCGTTCGGCGTGTCGAGCAGCACGAACGGCTTGCTGAGCATGCTGCCGTGGGCGCTCGCGGTGCTGCTGCTGTTGTGGCTGCCGGCAAAGCTGCGCCGCGCGAAGAGCATTCTGCGCACGATCTCGATCGTCGCGGCGCTCGGCGCGCTCGGCTTCCTGCTGAGTCTCGTGCTGCCGTCGACGCCGCTGCGCTTCGTCGCGCTCGTGCTCGGCGGCGCCTGCATTCCGCTGCTGTATCCGTGCTTCTGGTCGATGCCGCCGCGCTACTTCACCGGCGCGCGTGCGGCGGCGAGCGTTGCTGCGATCAATTCGATCGGCAACCTCGGCGGTTTCTTCAGCCAGAACCTGATGCCGTTCGCCGGCAAGGTGACGGGCACCGCATTCGGCCCGATGATCGTGCCGATCGTGTGCCTCGCCGTGCTCGGCATCGGCGCGCTCGTCGCGTGGACGCGTAGCGAGCGCGCGATGGTCGCGGCCGGCGCATGAGTGCATCGCGGCACCGTCGGGCGCGATGCCTGGGCGGGTACGCGCCTGCGCGCGTGCGGTGCGCGCAACGATCGACGCGCGTCACGGCGATGCGCTGACGAAAGGCGCGGCGCGCGACGCGCGGGCTTGCCGCGCTGCGATGCGCTGCGCGGCCGTGCCGCAGGCATTGCCCGCACATACGCGATTGCTGCGATGCAGCGGCTTGTGCGCCGCCCCACGCATCGCGCTCGGCGCCTCGCGAACGCCCCTGGTTCGGGACTACACTGGTGCAGGATACGGCCGCGCCACCAGGAGAGTTCGCGATGATCGATCTTGCCGACGTACTGTCGTCCGCGCTGCCCGACGCTATCGCGTGGGCCGAAGCGCAGGCCGCGCGCGGCCTCGCGGACGGCGTGCCCTTGACGCGGCCGCAGCTCGGCGATGCGCGCGCGGTCGGCGTCGCGCGGCCCGAACGGATCCGCATCGCGACGGTCGAGCGCATGCCGTTTCCCGACACGCCGGCGCTCGCGGCGCTCGCACGCGACACGGGATTGCTGCCGCCCGGCACGATCGGCCTGACGCTCGGCCACGCGGTGTTCGTGCTGCGCGGGCACGGCACGCGGCGACTCCTCACGCACGAGTTCCGGCACGTCCATCAGTACGAGGCGGCCGGGTCGATCGGTGCGTTTCTCGCGCGCTATCTGCATGAGATTGCGACGGTCGGCTATGGCGACGCGCCGCTCGAGGCCGATGCGCGCCGGCATGAGCGCGACTGACGCGCGCAGCGCGGCCGGCGGCGCGCGGGCGCGGCTCCAGTTCTCCTTCCCCTTTGCCCGGTGCTGCGCGCGCGAACGGCGCCGCGCCGCGTCGCGGTGCGGGAGCGCGCGATGAGCGCCGCCATTCACGCCTGGCTTGCCGAGATCGGCGCGCATCCGGCGCTCGCGCTCGCGATCGTGTTCGCGACCGCATGCGCGGAGGCGATCGCGCTGATCGGCACGGTCGTGCCGGCCGGCGCCGTGATGTTCGCGGCCGGCGCGCTCGCGGGCGCCGGCGCGCTCGATCCGTGGATGACGATCGGTGTCGCGGCCGTCGGCGCGATCGTCGGCGACGGGATCAGCTACGAACTCGGGCGGCACTACCGCGGAATGATCCGCAACGGCTGGGCGCGCTTCGGGCACGCGGCCGTCTATGCGCGCGGCGAGCAGTTCGTGCTGCGTCACGGGACGAAAAGCATCGTGCTCGCGCGTTTTCTCGCGCCGGTGCGCGCAGTCGTGCCGGTCGTGGTCGGCTGCGCGACGCTGCCGCGCCGGTCGTTCTATCCCGTCAACATCGTCTCGGCGCTCGTCTGGGCGCCCGTGCATATCGCGCCGGGGATGCTGTTCGGTGCCTCGGCCGCGCTTGCCGCCGCGCTCAGCGTGCGGATTGCGGCGATCCTGCTCGTCGTCGCCGCGCTCGTGCTCGGCGTCTGGTACGGCGTGCGCCTGCTGCTGCGGCGCGGCTGGCCGCTGCTGCACGCGGCGTTCGCCGCTGCGCTGCATGCGTGCGTGCGCCACTGGCCGCGGTTCGGCGCGCGGCTGCACGACAGCCTTGTACACCTGCGCCGGCTGCCGGGCGCCGTGCCGGTGCTCGCGCTGCTGTTCGTCGCGAGCGTATGGCTGTTCGGCCGGATCGTGCAGGACGTCGTCGCGAACGCGCCGCTGATGCACGCCGACGTCGCGCTGTATGCGTTCCTGCAGAACCTGCGCACGCCGCCCGTCGACGCCGCGATGCGCGCGGTCGTCGTGCTGCACGGCCGCGACGCGGGGCTCATCGTGTCGGCCGCGTTTCTCGCGTGGCTCGCGATTCACCGCTGTTGGGCGAGCGCCGCATGGTGGCTCGCGACGGTCGGCATCGCGGTCGTGCTCGTACCCGCGTTCGGCGTCGTGCCGCCGGGGGCGACGCCGGCGGCGCTACCGCCCGGTGCGGCGCACATGCCGCTGCCCGATGCCGACGCGGCGTTCGCGATCCTCGCGAGCAGCGGGATCGGCTGGCTGCTCGCGCGCGACCGGCCCGCGCGCTGGCGCACGCCGGTCGTGACGGCGGTCGTGCTGTGGATCGTGCTCGGCGGCTTCGCGCGGCTCTACGTCGGCGATACGTGGCTGTCGGGGCTGGTCGGCGGCTGGAGCCTCGGGCTGGCGTGGTTCGCGCTGCTGGCCGGCGCGCATGCGTACTGGCGCGTGCGTGAGCACGTGCAGCCGGTCGGCGCGACCGTCGCGCTCGCGGTCGTGCTCGCGACGGTCGGCGTGTGGCTGGTGCCCGCGCAATGGGACGCCGATCGCGCCGCGCGTCCGCATGCGGGCGACGTCGTCGCGATGACGGTCGACCAGTGGATGCGCGGCGGCTGGCAACGCGTGCCGACGCGCCGCACCGAGATCGGCGGCGATCGCGAGGAATACTTGCCGCTGCAGTGGTGCGCGACGTCCGACACGCTGGACCGCCATCTCGCGCAGGCCGGCTGGCAGCGCGCGACGCCGTGGACGCTGCAGACCGCGCTGCGCTGGCTGATGCCGCAGGGGCCGGCCGAGTCGCTGCCGGTGCTGCCGCGCTACACGCACGGCGAGAGCACGCGGCGTGTGTTCGTGCGCGCGGATCCGGCGCACGCCGACAGCCGTCTCGTGCTGCGGCTGTGGCGCTATCCGTACGCGCTGTCGGATGCGCGCGGCACGCGCGCGCTGTGGTACGGCGCGCTCTATCGCGAGGCGCTGCATCGGCCTGCCCGGCTGATGACGGTCGTGCGCTCGACGCCGATCGACGATGCGCAAACGCTCACGCAAACGCTCGCGGTCGAGCCGACGATCGTGCATGCGCCGCGCGGGCTGGCGGCCGCGCCGGGCGGTGTGCTGCTCGTGTGGTCGGCCGAGCCTTGAACGTGCCGATCGTCCGGCGGATGAGGGGCGGTCAGGTTGATGTGTGCCCGCGGTGTCGATGGGATGCATTGTGCGGCGCGCGGGCCGTGCAAATAAAAACGAGCGGCGGCTTTTCGATGCACGATGATGCTGCCGCAAGCAGGCAAGCAGGCAAGCAGGCAAGCAGGCAAGCAGGCAAGCAGGCAAGCAGGCA
>NZ_JBQYLP010000026.1:0-14358 GCF_052683555.1 Burkholderia sp. BC1 | reverse complement strand
AGCAAGCGCCCAAGCACATCGCCGTCCGTCGCCTGCAGCCCCGTACGCGGCGCACCGGCACGCGCGTGCCGCGCGCGTTTCTGGCACCATCCGGTGATGTCGGCGGCGGCGTGCAACGCGGCGTCGCCTGTTCGCCGTCCGATCCCTTCTCTCGAGGACCCGCATGATCACGCTTCGCCCGATGACCGAAGACGACTTCGCGCGCTTCTGGCCGACCTACCGCGCGGTGGTCGCCGCGCAGGAAACGTACGCGCTCGATCCCGCGCCGACGTTCGAGGCGGCACGCGCGCTCTGGCTCGACGCGCCGCTTTGCACGTGGGTCGCCGAAGAGGACGGCGTGCTGCTCGGTTCGTATTACCTGAAAGCGAACGCGGCGGGGCCCGGCAACCACGTGTGCAACTGCGGATACATGGTCGGCGAGGCCGCGCGCGGACGCGGCGTCGCGCGCCTGATGTGTGAGCACTCGCAGCAGGTCGCGCGCGAGCGCGGGTTTCTCGCGATGCAGTTCAATTCGGTCGTCGCGACGAACGAAGTCGCGGTTGCGCTGTGGCAGAAGCTCGGCTTCGAGATCGTCGGCCGGCTGCCGCGCGCGTATCGCCATGCGCGGCTCGGCTTCGTCGACTGCCTCGTGATGTTCAAGTGGCTCGGCGGCGACGCGCAGGCATGAAGCCGCCGCGCCGTTCGACCGCGCGCAACGACGCGCCGACGCACGCCGCTGCGCCGCCGCGCGCTGCATCGGCACACACGACGGATCGCAGCCGCATCGCGGCGTGGCGGCTCGCGATCGGCCTGTCGCTCGGCAGCGCGATCGCGCTCGGTCTCGCGCGCTTCTCGTATGCGCTGCTGCTGCCGCCGATGAAGGCCGACCTCGGCTGGAGCTTCGCGCAGGCCGGCGCGCTGAACACCGCGAACGCGGCCGGCTATCTGTTCGGCGCGCTCGCCTTCCCGTGGCTGTCGCGCCGTTGGCGCGCCGGCACGCTGCTCGCGGCGGGGTGCGTGCTGACCGCCTGCCTGATGGCCGCGTGCGGCGTCACGGTCGGCATGCAGGCATTGCTCGTGCAGCGGCTCGCGACGGGCATCGGCAGTGCGCTGATCTTCGTCAGCGGCGGCGTGCTGGCCGCGCGTCTCGCGTCGGCGTCGCCGCGCGATGCGGGGCTGCTGCTCGGCCTCTATTACGGCGGAACGGGCTGGGGCATCGTCGCGTCGTCGCTGCTCGTGCCGGCGACGCTCGTGCATCGCGCGCACGGCTGGCAGCCGGCGTGGTTCGCGCTGGCGCTCGCGTGCGTGCTGTGCGCAGCGATCGCGGTGTCGGCCGCGCGCCGCATCGAGCACAACCATCGTCCGCCGCCCGCGCGCGTCGACGATGCAGCGGCCGCCCGAGCGAGCCCGGCGCGCTTCGCGTTTGCGCTCGGCGGCTACGGGCTATTCGGCGTCGGCTATATCGGCTATATGACGTTCATCGTCGCGCTGCTGCGCGATGCGGGAATGAGCGGCACGGTCGTGTCCGCGTTCTACGTGATGCTCGGTGTCGCGACGATCGTCTCGGCGCGGCTGTGGTCGGGGCTGCTCGACCGCATGCGCGGCGGGCAGGCGCTCGCGGTGCTCAACGCACTGCTCGGCATCGCGACGCTGATGCCGGCGCTGATCGTGCATCCGGCCGCGGCGTTCGTGTCGGGCGTACTGTTCGGCGCGACGTTCCTGTCGGCGGTTGCGTCGACGACGGCATTCGTGCGGCACAACCTGCCGCCCGACGGCTGGCCGAAAGGCATCAGCGCATTTACGACGATCTTCGCCTTCGGGCAGATCGCGGGGCCGGTCGCGATCGGCTGGGTGTCGGACAGCGCAGGGCTCGCGCGCGGGCTCGTGTATTCGGCGCTGACGCTGTTCGCCGGTGCGGCGCTGGCGGCCGCGCAGCGCGCGCTGCGGCGCGCCGCATAACCGGCGCACGCGGCGCCGTCAGCGCACGCAGGCGCCGCGCGACACGCGATGAAACGCGCGGCCGAAGTAGATGAGGCTGTCGCCGTCGTCGCGCACGCGGATCGACGTCGCCTCGATGAACATCACCGAATGCGAGCCGACCGTCTGCATCCCGGCGATCGTCCCTTGCAGGCTCGCCAGCGCATCGCGTAGCACCGGCACGTCGTGCGCGCCGCGGTCCCAGACGGGCAGCGCGAAGCGCCGCTCCATCGGCAGCTCGGTGAGGCCCGCGAAATGCCGCGCAAGCATTTCGTGTTCGGCCGGCAGCACGTTGATGCACACATGGCGATTGCGTTCGAAGATCGCGTGCATCGCGCTCGAACGGTTCAGGCAGACGAGCACGGTCGGCGGCGTATCCGTGACCGAACAGACGGCGCTCGCGGTGATGCCGCAGCGGCCGTGCGGGCCGGCGGTCGTGATCACGTTGACGGCCGCGCCGAGATGGGCCATCGCGTGCCGGAACGCCTTCTGCGCGTCGGACGGCTCGGCGCGCACCGCGGGGGCGGAATCGGTGGTCGGGGACGTGGCGGACATGAGCGCTCCTGATCGAATGAAGACGGCGATTCGCCGGACAGGATCGAGCGTACGTCGAGAAAAAGCGGACGGACATTCGCACGATTGACGCACGACATGGCGTTCGCGCCAACCGCGCTAAAGGTTCTACCTAGTCGCACTACCCTGCATGCGAAAAAAGGCGCGACACGGCACGCACGCGCGGCACGCAGGGGTTTTCAGCGTATTTTCGGCTCGCTATGATGTGCCGCACGTGTGTGCCGCGCCCGACGTGCGCACGTGCGCCATCGCCGATGTACGGCGCACAATCCTCCCCAATCATGCGAGACACCCCGATGACGTCACCCGCTCCGATCGTATATATCGTCGACGACGACGGCGGCATGCGGACCTCGCTCGCATGGCTGCTCGAATCGGTCGGCATCGCGTCGGAGGGATTCGCGAACGCGGCGGATTTTCTCGCGCGCTTCGATGCGAACTCGCCCGCCTGCCTCGTGCTCGACGTGCGGATGCCGGAAAAAAGCGGGTTCGACGTGCAGGCCGAGTTGAACGCGCGCGGTGCGACGCTGCCGGTGATCTTCGTCAGCGGGCACGGCGACATTCCGATGTCGGTGCGTGCGCTGCAGAACGGCGCGATCGATTTCGTCGAGAAGCCGTACAACTCGCAGCAGATGCTCGAACGCGTGCAGCGCGCGCTGCGCCTCGCGCAGCAGCGGCATGCGGCCGACCGGCGCCATCGCGAACTGCGCGAGCGGCTCGCGGCGCTGACCGCGCGCGAGAAGGAGGTGCTGCAGGGCGTCGTCGACGGCAAGGGCAGCAAGCAGATCGCGTCGGATCTGTCGATCAGCGTGAAGACCGTCGACGTGCATCGCGCGAGCATCAAGGAGAAGCTCGGCGCGACCTCGATCGCCGCACTCGTGCGCGACGTGATGGTCGTCTGGGGCGACGAACGCGAACGGCCGCGATAGCGGCCGACGAAACGGTTGCGGCGGGCCGTGTACCTCGCGCTCAGCGCATGTACAGGCCGCCGTTGATGTCCCAGCACGCGCCGTTCGCGAAATACGCGTCGCCCGACGCGAGCAGCACGGCCGCGTCGGCGACGAAGCCGGCCGAGCCGAGCCGGCCGCCGGGCAGGCTCGCGAGCACCTGACGCAGCTTTTCGGGCGCGACGCTTTCATGGACGATCGGCAGGTCGAGCGGGCCGGGCGAGATCGCATTCACGGTCACGCCGTGCGCGCCGAGGTCGCGCGCGAACACCTTGGTCAGCGTCAGCGTGCCGCCTTTCGCGGCCGCGTAGTGCGCGCCCGTCGCGGAGCCGCCGTTCTGGCCGGCGAGCGACGCGATGTTGACGATGCGGCCGGCACCGCGCGTCGCGAAATACTGGCCGAATACCTGACACCCGAACAGCACGCTGCGCAGGTTCACGTCGATCACCTGATCGAACTGTTCGGCGGTGATCTCCATCGCGGGCACGACCTTCGATGCGCCCGCATTGTTGACGAGCACGTCGACCTCGCCCCAGCGCGCGACGAGCGCATCGCGCGCCGCTTCGAAGTCGCGTTTCGACGTGACGTCGAGCGGTATCGCGATCGCGCGCGTGCCGTCCGGATCGAGGTCGCGTGCGTGTGCGCGGATCGCGTCGGCCGCGATGTCGGCCAGCGCGACGCGATAGCCGGCCGCATGGAAGCGTTCGGCAATGACGGCGCCAAGCCCGCGGGCGGCGCCGGTGACGAGTACGACTCGGTCTGACATGGTGCGTGATTCCGTGGTTCGCATGCGCCTGCGCGCACGCATCGTGGTTCAGGCGGCGAGCGCCGCGGCGACATGCGCGGCGAGCGCGCACACCTGTTCGTCCGCGCCCTTGCGTCCGACGATCTGCAAGCCGGCCTTCAGCGGCGAGCCGTCGAGCGGCAGCGGCACGCTGAGCGCCGGATGGCCGCTCAGGTTGAACGGCCGGATCAGCGACGACATCGCGATCACCGACACGCCGTTGCGCGCCTCATCGAGCGTGATCGGCAGCGCGGGCAGCGTCGGCAGCACGAGTGCGTCCGCGTGTTCGAGCGCCGCGTCGACCTGCGCGGTGAAGCGCGCGCGCACGGCCTCGGCCGCGTCGAGCGCGGCGGCCGTCGTCGTCGCCGCCGCGCGCAGCCGCGCATCGAGATCCGCGCCGAGCCGGCCGGTCGCGACCAGATCGCCGAACGCGCGCGACGTCTCGGCGTTGATGACGACGAGCCCCGCGTCGAACGCCGCGTGCAGATCGTCGAGCACGAGCGTGTGCGTGCGCAGGCCGGCCGCATCGAGCGCCGCCCGCAATGCGCGCGCGATGGCCGGCTCCGCGTCGACGACAAGCTGCGCCACCGTGCAACCGGCGGCCGACGCCGCCGCGCGCACGCGGTCGAAGCCCGGCGCGATCGCGGCCATCGCGGCGCTCAGTGTATCCATGTCGCGCGCGAACGGTCCGACGCAGTCGAGCGTCGTCTCGGCAGGCGCGACGCCGCGCCGCGACACGCGGCCGAACGTCGGTTTCAGCCCGAACACGCCGCAGCATGCGGCCGGCCCGCGAATCGAGCCGCCGGTGTCGGTGCCGAGCGCCGCATCGACGACGCCGAGCCCGACAAGCGACGCGGAGCCGCTCGACGAACCGCCGGGAATGCGCGACGCATCCTGCGGATTGAGCGGCGTGCCGGTGTAGTCGTTGATGCCCGTCATGCCGAACGCGAGCTCGTGCATGTTGGCCTTGCCGGCGATCTGCCAGCCGGCGTCGAGCAGCAGACGCACGACGTCGGCGTGCTGCGTGGCGGGCGGTGCGTCGGCGAGCGCGCGGCTCGCCGCGCGCGTCGGATAGCCCGCGATGTCGATCGTGTCCTTGATGGCGATCGTCGGCCCCGGGCCGCCGAGCGTGAAGGTGTCGATGAAGCCTGTCATATGCGATGTCGCGCGAGCGCGGTGGAGAAGTTCAGGGCCGTTGCGCGGCAGCGAGCGGCCACGGGCCGTCGAGCACGCGCTCGGTGCGGAAATGCCGGATCAGCCATGCGGGGCCGTCCTGCGCCGGTGCGAAATCGACGGTCAGCCGCGCGCCGATCAGCTCCGCGGAGCCGTCTGCGTAGCGCGACGCCTGCAGCATGATCCAGCGGCCGCGCGCGGCCGTGGCGTCGGCCGCGACGTCGATCGTCTCCGAGGTCAGGAAGTGCAGGTTCGCGCCGAAGTGCGGATCGGGCGGCAGATAGCGGCGCAGCATCGCCACGATCGCGGCCGGCCCTTCCAGGCGGCCGAACTTCTGCGCGTACTGCGGGCCGATGCCTTCCCATACGGCGTCCGGCGTAAACAGCGCGTCGAGCGCCGGGCCGTCGCCGGCCGCTTCCGGCACGTCGCACAGCGCCATGTAGCGCGCGATCGTCGCGCGCACCGCGCGTTCCGCTTCGAGCGCGGCCACGCGGCGCGCGAGCGCGTCGAGCGTGTGTGCCGCAGCGCGTTCGGTCGTGTCGCTCATCGTCGCGCTCCTTACGATGCCGGCCGCGCGGCGGGCGGCACGGTCAGCGCGCGGCCGACGCGCGCCTCGATCTTCCCGTAGCGCCACAGGTTGTATTCGCCGACGGGCGTGGTGCGATACAGGTTGCAGACGGCGACCGCCGTGTCGAAATCGGCGACGTCGGCCATGATGTAGAACGTCCACGGCGCACCGTCCGCGTGGCCGACGACGAGCCGGTCGTCATCCATGACGCCGAGCACGCGCACGCCGGGCATCGCTTCGACGGCCGCGAGCATCGCGCCGTAGGCCTGCCACACTTCGCCGATTTGTTCGCGCGGCAGGTCGAAGAAGTTTTGCGATACGCCGCAGCAGAACAGCACGCGCAGCGGCAGCGGATTCGAATCGGACATGTGAGGGTCTCCAGAAGAGTCGGTCGGGCGCCGCGACGCGGCGCGCATTACAGATAGCCGGGAAACGGTGCGACGCCGGTGAACACGGCGCCCGCGCCGTCGAAGTTGCCTTCGGCGAGAAACGCGTGCTGCGTGACGACCATCGCATCGCGCAGCAGCCGCTGCAGCGGATGCGTGCGGTAGATCGCCGGCGTGCCGCCGAGCCGGTACGCGCGTTCGACGACGCTCGCGCCTTCGCGCGCGATATGCGTGGCCGCGAGGCGCAGCAGGCTGACCTGGTCGGGCGTTACCGCGTTGCCGGCGAGAATCGACTGCCATACCGTGTCGGTCGCGTCGTAGAAAAACGCGCGCGCCGAACGCAGCTGCGCCTCGGCTTTCGCGAGCTCGATGCGGAAGTACGCGCGGTCGGCAAGGCGCGGCGCGCCCGTCGTCGTCTGCCGGCCGCCCGACATGCGGTTCACGACGTCGAGCGCCGCGCGCGCGAGGCCGAGGTTCACGACGGCGAGCACCTGCGCCGCGTACGCGATCGTCGGATACCGATACAGCGGCTCGTCGACGGTCGGCTCGCCGCCGCGCACGAACGTCCACGCTTCGGCGACAAAGCGGTCGTTCACGCGCAAATCATGGCTGCCGGTGCCCTGCATGCCGACCACGTTCCAGTTCTCGACGATCTCGACGTCGGCCGCGCGAAACACGGCCGTGCGCGGCTTGTTCGGCGCCGCGTCCTGCGCGCCGGGCACCGCGATGCCGACGCCGAGCCAGTCGGCGCCCTTGCAGCCGCTCGCGAATTTCCACGTGCCGTTGACGCGCCAGCCGCCCGGTGCGGGCTGCGCGGGCTGCACCGGAAACAGGCCGCCGGCGAATACCTGATCGGGGCCGCTCGCGTAGAGTTCGGCCTGCGTGTCGAGCGGCAAGGCGGCGAGGTAGACGTTCGCGGAACCGAAGCTCGCGACCCACGCGGCCGAGCCGTCGGCCGTCGCGATCCGCTCGATCGTCTCGAGGAAGGCGCCGGGTGCGAGCGCATCGCCGCCGAAGCGGCGCGGCGTGCCCGCGCGATAGATGCCGGCCTCCTTGAACAGCGCGATCACGTCGCGCGGCACGTGCGACAACCGGTCGAATTCGTCGCGTCGCGCGGTGACGGTCTCGATCACGGCGTCGAGTGCCGAGAGCCGCGCGTCGGGCACGCAAGCGGGCGGTGCCGGGCGAGGGGCGGTGTCGATGGCAGCGGCGGCGTGTTGCATGATCGTCTCCTGGGCGGATAGCGGTTCGAAAAAGACAGGCCCCAGTCTAGGAACGCCGAAAACACGCAGCAATTGGTGCGCTAGGCCGCGCGACTGGTGACGTTCCGTGCCGTCCTAAAGAAATCTTCAGATGCGATCGACGCGGGCCGGTGCTATGTTGGGCGTCCGCCCGCGCGATGCCGCGCGGCTCGTTCCGGACCCGACCATGCGCTTTCCCGACGAAGACGACTTCCACCGGCTGCTCGATGCGTTGACGACCTGCGTGCTGCTGCACGACGCACAGACCAAGGCGATCGTCTGGGCGAACCGTGCGGCCTGTATCGCGCTCGGCTTTTCCGTCGAGGAGCTGCTGCCGCTGAAGGCGCCGGACATGACGCGGCCGGAGCCGAAGTACCGTCGCGAGATCGGCGTCGGCGCGATGGACCGCGCGATTGTCGAAGGCCCGCAGGTGTACGAGTGGTGCTACCGGTCGCGTACGGGCGTCGACATGCTGTCCGAGGCGATCGCGACCTACGTGCCGCTGCGCGGGCGCGACGTCGTCATGGTGCAGTTTCGCGACATCAGCGCGGAAGAGGCGATTCGTCAGCAGCTGCGCCGCTACGAGGCGCGGCTGCGCGAGTTCATGCAGGATCTCGACGAAGGGATCGCGGTCGTGACGCCGCATGGCGGCGTGCAGTTCATCAGCGAGTCGGGGCGCCGCGTGCTCGGCCTCGCGGCCGACGAGGCGGTCGGCGACGTGCTCGATTACTGCAGCGCGGACGATCGTGCGCGGCTCGTCGCGCAGTTGCGCGATGCGCCGTCGACGTGCCCGTCGGAACCGCAGCGCTACCGGTTCGTGCGGCGCGACGGCTCGACGTGCTGGCTGCGCGTCGCGTGCCGGCAGGTCGAGATCGAAGGCGATCTCGACGGGCTGCTCGTGCATTTTCGCGACGTGAGCGACGAAGTCGCGATCGAGGAGGCGCGGCGCGCGGAAGCGCGGATGCTCGAGTACGCGGGCCGCTACAACGCGATGGGCGAGATGGCGACCGTGATCGCGCACGAGCTGAGCCAGCCGCTCGCGGCCGTGCGCAACTTCATCGAGGGTGCGGTGCAGCGGCTCGGCGCGCGCGGCAACGTCGACGATGCGATCTGGGGGCTGCGCAGCGCCGACCGGCAGGCCGAGCATGCGGCGCTGATCATCAAGAGCGTGCGCGAATTCATCGTGAAGCGCGAACCGGTCGTCGTGCTTGCCGACCTGCGCGACATCCTCGCCGACGTCGCCTACTTCATCGAGCTGCGCGCGCGCGAAGCGGGCGTGACGGTGTCGATCGTGCAGGCCGACGTGCCGCTGGCGGTCCGCTGCGAACGCGTGCTGATCGGGCAGGTGATCCTGAACCTCGCATTCAACGCGATCGAGGCCTTCGCCGGCTGCGAGCGCGCGACGCGCAGGCTGACGCTCGGCACCGCGCAGGTCGGCGCGCTCGCGGAGCTGCGTGCGATCGATAACGGGCCCGGTGTGGCCGACGATGCGCACGATCGGCTGTTCGACGGTTTTTCGTCGTCGAAGGCCGGCGGCAACGGCATCGGACTGTCGCTGTGCAAGAGCATCGTGACGCGTCACGGCGGCCGCATCGCCGCGCGTCGCGCCGAGGGCGGCGGCCTCGACTGCCGCGTGACGCTGCCGCTCGCCGACGCACGCGCGTAGCGCAGGGCGCGTGTTGCGGGCGGCCGGCGGCGTGCGTGGCACGATCAGCGCCCCAATGCGCCTGCGGTCTGACCGCCGATCCCGAAGTCGGTATTCGGGATGTCCTTGATGATCACGCGCGTCGCCTGCAGCGGTGCGTCGAGCACGTTTGCACCGGCATCGGAGAGTGCGGCGATCAGCGCGCGCTTTTGCGCGTCGGTGCGGCCGGCGATCAGGATCGCGACGATCACCGGTAGCGCGGGCGGCGCGCCGTCGGCCGCGCTACGGCCGCCGAGGCCGATGTGCGTCGCGGGCAGTTCGGTCAGCAGCACGCGCACCGATTCGGCCGGTGCGCCGATCGCATCGACGGTCGCGTGCGTCAGGCGCGCAATCAGTTCGGCCTTGCGTGCATCGTCGTGGCCGGCCGGCAGAAAAACTTCGAGTGTGGGCATGGTGGTTCGCGGAATCGCGGCGGGTAATTGAAGCGAACAAGCGGATGCGCGCGTTCGCGCGCTGCCGGTGCACGGCGCGACTGCAGCCGCGCACCGGCATCCGCGTCACAGCAGGAAGCCGATCGCGCTCAGCGCTTCGGTCGAATCGATCAGCCGCACGACCTTCTCGGCGATCCGCAGCTCGCCGTCCGCATCGATGTGCAAGCGGTGCGTGACGTCGGCCGCGAACAACGTCGTCGTGCCGCGCTTGTACGCGACGACGACCTGCGCGGACTTCAGCTCGACAGTATCGGCGCTGCTGCTTTCGAGCGTGAAGCGCGACACGGTGCGCACGGTGCGCGCCGCATCGGACGCGGACGCCGAGTAGCCCGACAGCATGCGCTGCACGCGCTTCTCGCGCATGTCGCGATCGTCGAAGACGTAGTTCAGCGTCGCGGCGAAGTCGGTCGTCTGCGGATCGATCGGCACCACGTAGTGGCCGGCCGGATCCCACAGGTCGAGCCATGCGCGATAGTCGCGGCGGTCGAGCATCTCGGCTTCGCGCCATACGAATTCGACCGCGCGCGCGAAGGTCTGCTGCGAGAAGAGTGCGTTGCGGTCGTCCATCATGCTTGCTCCATCATCGTGCGCCATTGCCGATACGCTTCGCGCATGCCGGTTTCATCGGTTGCGTGCGCGGTCTTTTCGCCGTTTGCGGCGGTGGTCTCGCGGTTCAGTCCGCGGTTCACGAGAATCGGCACGTCGGGGCCCGCATACGCGCCGCGCTGCACGCGCTCCCACGCTTCGGCGTCGTCCGGGCTGCCGAAGCCGAACGGGCCCTGGAAGTGCTCGTGGATCCGCAGTCGCTCGCGGTTCGCTTCGTCGGGGCCGCCGTCCATCGCGAGCGCGACGTGACGGATCTCGGTTTCGGTCGCGGAGATCGGCCGCAGCACGCGGAAGAACGCCATCGACAGCGCGAGATTCGGAAACAGGTTCAGGTTGAAGCCGACGCCCATCAGCGAGCGCACGATGCGCCGCACTTGTTCCGGCGTGTGCCGCTCGGCGAGCTTCGCGGCGAGCGGCGCAAAGCGCTCGGGCAGCGGTGCGCCGTCGTCGTCGTCGAGATCGACGAGCTCCGGCATCAGCACCGCGAGGCTGTGGCCGTTGCCGAGCGAACGGCAGAACGCGGCGTCGCTCGTCATGAAGCTCGTGATCGTGGCGGCCGTCTCGTCGTCGATCGACTTCATCCACGACTTGTGCACGACCGGAAAGTGATAGAGATCGGTCGTGTTCTCGAGCTGGATCTTCCAGTTGCCCTTGAAGCGGAACTTGTGTTCGCCGTTGGCCTTGATCGGATAGCCGGCGCCCTGCTTCATGAACAGGTCGATCCACGGCTTCGCGCCGCCGAGAAAGTCCTCGAGCGGCTCGATCTCGTCGTTGAAGCTCGCGAAGATCAGCCCTTGATAGACGCCGACGCGCAGCTTCACGAGCGGCAGATCGCCCTTGTCGCACACGCCTTCGTAGCCGTCGCCGTACGGCAGCGCGCGCAGCGTGCCGTCGAGTGCGTACGACCAGCTGTGATACGGGCACGTGAAGCCTTTCGCGTTGCCCTTGTGCGCTTCGCAGACGGTCGCGCCGCGATGGCGGCAGCGGTTCTGCAGCACGTTCACTTCGCCGGTCTTGTCGCGCACGACGATCACCGGCTGGCGGCCGATCGTCGTCGTGATGAAGTCGCCGGGGCGCGGCAATTCGCTATCGTGCGCGACCCAGATCCAGGTGCGGTAGAAGATGCGGTCGAGCTCGGCTTCGAACAGCGCCGGGTCGTGATAGAGCGCGGGTGCGATGCGATCGGGTTGCGCGAGACCGTGCAGCGCACGCGTGTCGATCGTCTGATACGGAATGTCGTTCATCGTCGTCGTGGGGAAAGAGTGCGAGGGACCGAGACGTCGGCGTGCGTGCCTCGGGCGGATCACGAAGCCAGTTTCGTCGCCGCCTGCGCATCGGTCAAATCGATCTAAAAACGGCAGTCGGATAAATCCCGTGGATAACGCGATGTGCGGCGTTCGCGGCGCGGCCACCATGCACGCGATTCATGGCGGGCATTTTTGGCGGGAATTTGACCGCGATCGGGGGCCGCTCTTATCGTGGGTCGCACGCAGCATCGACTCGATCGCATGGCTGCCGCCGACTGCCGGTTCAGCAGGATCCCTGACATTCTTTTCGGAACCTCCGATGCACTCACCCGCACCCACCTCGACGGTTACGCTATCCGTCTCCCGCCATGCCGGTTCGGTTCGCCGTGCGGTCACGACCGCGGTGGTCGGACAAGCGCTCGAATGGTATGACTTCTTCCTGTACGGCACGGCCGCCGCATTGCTGTTCGGCAAGCTGTTCTTTCCGGTCGGCACCGATCCGCTGACCGGCACGATCGCGGCGTTCGGCGGCTTCACGGTCGGCTTCGTCGCGCGACCGATCGGCGGCTTGTTGTGCGGCCACATCGGCGATCGGTACGGCCGCAAGACCGTGATGATGCTGACGATGTTGACGATGGGCGTCGCGACCGCCGGGATGGGCTTGTTGCCGACCTATCGCGAGATCGGGATCGCCGCGCCGATCGCGCTCGTGCTGCTGCGCGTGCTGCAGGGTCTCGCCGCGGGCGGTGAATGGAGCGGCAGCATCCTGCTGATCCACGAGAACGCGCCCGCCGAGCGGCGCGGCGCGCTCGCCGCGTGGAGCCCGTGCGGCGCCGCGCTCGGCTTCGTGTTGTCGACGGCCGCGTTTCTGCTCGTGCAGCGCCTGCCTGGCGCCGACATCGAAAGCTGGGGCTGGCGTATCCCGTTTCTCGCGAGCATCGTGCTGGTCGGCTTCGGCCTGTGGATGCGCCGCTCGGTCGGCGAAAGCGCGGCGTTCGAGCACGTGCGTTCCGAGCAGCATGCGAGCGCGGCGCCGCTCGTCGACGTGCTGCGCGAGTGCCCGCGCGAAGTCGCGACCGTGTTCGGCTTGCGCTTCGGCGAAGGCGCGGTGTCGTACCTGTTCTTCTCGTTCTCGCTCGCTTACGGCAAGTTCATCGGCCTCGACGCGTCGTGGCTGCTGAGCGGGCTCGTGATCTCGATGCTGCTGATGATTCCGGTGACGCTTGCGGCCGGCCGGCTCACCGACCGGATCGGCCGCAAGCCCGTGTACCTGGTCGGCGCAATCGTCGTCGTGCTGATCGCTTACCCGTATTTCGTGCTGCTCCAGTCGGGCCGGTTCGTGTACGTGCTCGCCGCGCTGATTCTCGCGAACAGCGTCGCGATCGGGATTCTCGAAGGCGCGCAGCCTGCCTTCATCAGCGAGCTGCTGCCGGTGCGTCTGCGGTTCTCGGGCCTCGGCATCGGACGCGAGATCGCGTCGGTGCTCGGCGGCGGCCTGTCGCCGATGATCGCGACCGCACTGCTTGCGCACTACCGCAGCGCGGCGCCGATCGTCATCTATCTGATCGTGCTCGGCGCGATCACCATCGTCGCGACCTGCATCGCGCCGGAAACCTATCCGAAGGCGGCGCGCGATGCGCACCGCGTGCGCTGAACGCCGCTCGCCCCTTCGCTTTCCCTTCGTCATTTCAGGATCAGGACATCGCCATGCAAACTTCCACCGTCGTTCGCCCATTCGAGCCGGCCACACCTTCCGGCCTCGCGCCGCAATCCGACGACACGTCGCCGCTGCCGCTCGATGCGGTGATTGCCGAAGTCGAGCGGCGGCGCGACGAGTTCGACCGGCTGTCGCACGTGCCGCGCGACGTGATCGCGCTGATGAAGCGCGCGGGCATCTTCCGCGCCGGCACGCCGAAGCAGTTCGGCGGCGATGCGTTGCCGCCGCACGAATTCGTCGCGATGCTCGAGCGGATCGCCGTCGCGGACGGCTCGGCCGCGTGGGTCGCCGCGTTCGGCTCGGCGAACACGTATCTCGCGGCGCTGCCGCTCGACACGCAGCGCACGATCTATGCGAACGGGCCGGATCAGGTGTTCGCGGGCGGTCTCTATCCGCTGCAGCCCGCGCAACGCGTGGCGGGCGGCTATCGCGTGTCGGGGCGCTGGCGTTTCGCGAGCGGCTGCAAAGGGGCCGACTGGATCGGCGTCGGCATCGGCGGCGCGCCGGGCGAAGGCGGCGCGCCGGGCAAGCCGTTCACCGCGGTGTTTCCGGCCGCCGAAGTCGAGATCGTCGAGAACTGGCGCGTGGTCGGCATGCAGGGCACCGGCAGCCACGACCTCGCGCTCGACGACAGATTCGTCGCCGACGCATGGACCTTCGTGCGCGGCGGCGAACCGACCGTCGACGAGCCGTTGTACCGCTATCCGGCCGTCGCGTATCAGGCGCAGGTCCATGCGGCCGTCAACGTCGGCCTCGCGCGCGCGGCGCTTGATCTGCTGACCGCGATGTCCGGCGCGACGAAGACCACGACGGGCGCGCCGCGTCTCGCCGATCGCCCGTACTACCGCGCAGGGCTCGCAAAGGCCGAGGCTGACTGGCGCAGTGCGCGCGCGTTCTTCTACGAAACCGCCGAACAGGTGTGGGCGTCGCTCGTCGCGGGCCGGCCCGTTTCGCCGTCGCAGGCGAATCTGCTGCGACTGAGTAACCGTCTACCAAGTCAAGCCTTATGGAGCGAATCGTCCCA